>NZ_QQSV01000008.1 GCF_003351145.1 Meiothermus sp. QL-1
CCCGCTCCCGCACCGCCAAGGGGGTGCTGGACGCGGGCTGGGGGCAGTTTCTTGCAATCCTCGCCTACAAAGCGGCAGAGGCTGGTAGGCGGGTAGTCAAGGTAGACCCAAAATACACCAGCCAGGATTGTCCGGTGTGCGGCTACAGAGAAAAACGCCCTCTCTGGGTGCGGGAGTACACCTGTCCCCAGTGCGGCGCCCACCAGCACCGGGATGTGGCTGCTGCCATCAACATCCTGGCCAGGTCGGGGCGTGCACCCGACCGCAGATGGGCTCGGACGGAGCCTGCGGGGATGGATACGGCAAGGGCCGTCCCGTGAGAACCGCGAAGCCCCGTTCTTCAGAACGGGGAGTCGTCACGTTTTTTGTCATCGCAAGGCTCGTTGCCCTCCTCCTGGGGAAAAGCTATAATCCAGGACAGCCTACAGCGAACTGCCGGGTTTGCCCTCAAGACCAGGCGGCTTGCGCAGCCTCTGTTAGGCTTGGCCCATATCCGCAAAGCTGGGAGGAGAGGATGCGCAGACTAGGGCACCTGGCCACCTTGGCATTGCTTGCTGCATGTAACGGGGGCGAGACGGGAGGCTCAATCTCGGGCCTGCTGGTTCTCCCCGGCGCGGCCCCAACCCCAAGCAGCCTAACCACACTCAACTCCGCTCAATCGGCGGGAGGGCCTCCGGAGGCGGTGCCCGGGGAGGTCATCGTCACTCTAGAGGAGGGCGTAAGCCTGCAGAGCGTTACGGCCCTGCGGGCTGCCGGGGTTGAGTTCCGCTTCGTTCGCCGGATAGCCGGCACCCGCATGGCCCTCTACCGGGCTGAGGGCCTCGACCAAAACCAGACCCTGGCCGCCGCCCAGCAGCTCAACCGGCAGGCCATGGTCGCCGAGGCCTTCCCCAACTGGATTCTCCGGGCCCAAAAAACCCCCAACGACCCCCTCTACCCCCTTCAGTGGCACTACCCGCTGATGAACCTGCCCGCAGCCTGGGACATCACCGACGGCTCGAGCCCCCCGGTCAACGTGGCGGTGGTGGATACTGGCATCATCGCCCACCCCGACTTTCAGGGGCGGCTTCTGCCGGGCTACGACTTCATCAGCAACCCCGCCGAGGCAGGGGATGGCGACGGCCGTGACAACGACCCCACCGACGAAGGGGGCGACTCGGGCTACCACGGGGCCCATGTGGCCGGCACCATCGGCGCTGCTACCAACAACGGCAGCGGGGTGGCCGGGGTGAGCTGGGGGGCCCGAATCGTTCCCGTGCGGGTGCTGGGGGTCACGGGTGGGGGCAGCTTTGCCGATATCCTCGAGGGTATCTACTGGGCGGTGGGGGGCACCGACCTGCCTCCAGGGGTGCCCCCGAACCCCAACCCGGCCCGGGTGGTCAACCTCAGCCTGGGTGGAGAGGCCGCCTGCCCCAACGAGGTTGGCCGGTATTTCCAGGATCTGGCCAACTTGGGCTTCATCCTGGTGGTGGCCGCGGGCAACGAGAACAAGAACGCGGCCAACTTCGTCCCGGCCAGCTGCCCCGGGGTGCTCACGGTTGGTGCGGTGGGGCCCCAGGGGCGGCGGGCCCCCTATTCTAACTACGGCACCCGCATCGACGTGATGGCCCCCGGCGGCGATACCAGCCAGAGCTTCACCGTGGGGGGCCAGACCTTCCCTGCTGGGGTGCTGAGCCCGGTGCTCGACGAGCGGGGCAACCCCTTCTACGCCTTCTACAACGGCACCTCGATGGCCGCCCCGCACGTGGCGGGCCTGGTAGCGCTCATGCTGGCCAGGGAGCCTGGCCTTGACTTCCAAACCATCCGCGACCGACTGCGAAACACTTCTCGCCCGCTCAGCGCCAGCGACTGCAACCGCCCAAGCGGGGACGAGTGCGGTGCTGGGCTGGTGGATGCCGCCCGGGCCCTGGGCGGCAGCGGAGGCGGGACGCCCAGCCCACCCCAGACCCGCTCCCTCACCACCTATGTGGTCGGCTTCTACTGCACCAACCAACAGGACTGCTTCCCCTACGACGAAAGGCGCAGCAGGCTCGAGGTCATCCAGACCTCCGCCAGCCGGATCCCCTTTACCCTAGCCAGCCTGGCCGCGGGGCCTTACCTGGTGGCCGCCTGGCAGGACACGAACGGCAACCAGGAGGTGGACAATGGAGAGCCCTTTGGCTTCACTGCGGACGCCAGCGGCAGGCCCAGGATCATCCCCCTGCGTGCCGGGGAAGCCCTAGCCGGCCTGGTCATCCGCATGCGGCCGGCGGAGGCGGCCCGCCTGGATCAGGCTAGGCCGGGAATCCCGGTGCAGCCTTTGGAGAAGCTGGTGCGGGATAGATTCTAGCCACCCACGGGGGTGCCCCCTTTGAAATTTGGGCACCCCCCTGCTAAGCTGTTAAAAACTAACGAGCGTTAGTTTGTCTCAGCAGGAGGCCACATGCCCGGCAGATACGGCGTACCCAGCGACCCCGATTACGAGGAACGGCTGGCCGAGTTCGAGGCCCGCATCCAGCGCGGCGAGAAGATTGAACCCGGCGACTGGATGCCCGAGGAGTACCGCCGCCAGCTCATCCGCATGATCTCCCAGCACGCCCACTCCGAGGTGGTGGGGATGCTCCCCGAAGGAGCCTGGATTACCCGCGCGCCCAGCCTGAAGCGCAAGATGATCCTCATCGCCAAGGTGCAGGACGAGGCCGGCCACGGCCAGTACCTCTACCACGCCGCCGAGACCCTGGGTATAAGCCGCGAGGCCATGCTGGAGGCCCTGCTCTCGGGGCGGGCCAAGTACTCCTCCATCTTCAACTACCCCACCCTGACCTGGGCCGATGTGGGCGTGATCGGTTGGCTGGTGGATGGGGCCGCCATCAAGAACCAGACCATGCTGGCGGCCTGCTCGTATGGCCCCTACAGCCGGGCCATGGTGCGCATCTGCGCCGAGGAAACCTTCCACCACAAGCAGGGCAAGGAGATGGTGCTCCTCTATGCCAAGGGCAGCCCCAAGCAGCGTCAGATGGTGCAGGACGCCATCAACCGCTGGTGGTGGCCTGCCCTGATGATGATGGGCCCCCACGACAAGGACAGCCCCAACACCGAGATTCTGGTGCGCTGGGGCATCAAGACCAAGACCAACGACCAGGTGCGCCAGGAGTTCATCAACGAGCATGCCCCGGAGATCCTGGACGCCGGACTCAGCATCCCCGACCCCCAGCTACGCTACGACGAGCGCACCGGCAACTGGCTTCACGGGCCCATCAACTGGGATGAGTTCTGGCAGGTGGTGGGGGGCAGCGGCCCCATGAACAAGGAGCGGCTGGAGGCCCGCCGCAAAGCCCACGCCGAGGGGGCCTGGGTGCGCGAGGCCCTGGCGGCCTACGCTGCCAGGCAGCTGAGAGCAACGGTGGCAGTATGAGCATGGACACCCAGTGGCCACGTTGGGAGGTCTTCAAGCAGGACACCCCCCAGAAGCCCCACCAGGCGGTGGGCTCGGTGCACGCGGCCGACCCCCTTCACGCCCTCCTCACGGCCCGCAACGTCTTCGTCCGCCGCCCCCAGGCGGTGAGCCTGTGGGTGGTGCGGGCCGAGGAGGTGTACGCCTGGACCAAGGAGGAGATTGCCGAGGGCCTGCCCCAGGCCCGGCTCGAGGGGAGCGCGGAGGTGTACCTGGTCTTTCGCAAGAGCAGCCACAAGCGCAGCATGACCTTCGTGGACTTCGTGGGGGAGGTGAGGGCCACTTCCCCCGAGGCCGCTTTGCAGCAGGCCCTCGAGCGCTTCACCGACGCCGAGGGCCTGGCCTGGTGGGTGGTGCCGGCCAGCCGGGTCTACAAAAGCGACGAGAGTCCCGAGACCCTGGAGAGCTGGTTTGCACCGGCCCAGGACAAGACCTACAAGCAGCAGCAGCACTACGCCACCGTGGGCAGCCACGTGAGCCAGCACAAGCGGAGGGTGAGGCATGGAAGCCCAGATGAAGAACGCGCTCATCGCTAAGCTCACCGCCCTGGCCGACGACGAACTCATCCTCGCCCACCGCAACAGCGAGTGGATAGGCCACGGGCCCATCCTGGAAGAGGACATCGCCCTGGCCAACATAGCCCAGGACGAGCTGGGGCACGCCCAGATCTGGTACGGCCTGCGCCAAGCCCTCGACGGAAGCGACCCCGACCGGCTGGTCTTTTTCCGCGACGCCTACGCCTACCGCAACTGCGCCCTGGTGGAGCTGCCCAAGGGCGACTGGGCCTTCACCATGCTCCGGCAGTACCTCTTCGACCTCTACGAGCTGCTCTGGCTCGAGGCCGCCCAGAAAAGCCGCTACACCCCCCTATCCGAGGCAGCGAGCAAGGTTCTCCGCGAGGAGCGCTTCCACCTGCAGCACACCAGGGCCTGGGTGGAGCGGTTGGGCCTGGGCACCGAAGAGTCCAACCAGCGCCTGCAAAGGGCCCTCGACTTCCAGTGGGGCTACGCCCAGCAGCTCTTCGTACCCCTCCCCGGCGAGGAGGTGCTGGTGGCCGAGGGCGTTGTGCCGGACCTCTTGCCCATCAAGGAGCGGTGGCTCGAGCAGGCCACCCGCCACCTGAGAAGCTCCGGCCTCGAGCTGCCCAAGCCCGGCTACCAGCCCAGCTCGCGCGAGCAGCACACCGAGCACCTGTGGAGCCTTCTGGCCGAGATGCAGTCCACCGCCCGCTGGGACCCCGAGGCCCAGGCCTGGTGAGTATGTGCCCACCGGTTAGCGCTGAACAACTCTGGGAAGCCCTGGCCCGGATTCCCGACCCCGAGATTCCGGTGGTGAACGTGGTGGAGATGGGCATTGTGCGGAAGGTGGAGGTGGAGGGCCCAAGAGCCACCATCACCATGACCCCCACCTTCTCGGGCTGCCCGGCCCTGCACCTGATCCGGCAGCAACTGGAAGAGGCTGCCCGCTCGCTGGGCTTCGGCGAGGTCGAGGTGAGAACCACCCTCTCACCCCCCTGGAGCACCGACTGGATTGCCCCCGAGGCCAAAGAACGCCTGCGCCGCTACGGCATCGCCCCCCCCGGGCCCGCGAAGGCCCTGGGGCTCGAGCCGCCCCCCACCCCCTGCCCGCGCTGCGGCTCGCTCAACACCACCCTCACCAGCCCCTTTGGTCCTACCCTCTGCAAGGCCATCTACGTCTGCAACACCTGCAAGGAACCCTTTGAGGCCTTCAAACCCGTCTAGCCACGTTCAAACATCACGGGCTACGGATGGGCCTCCCCCTATAATGAGAGCGCCTCAGATAAGGGGGTGATCCACTGTGAAGCGCAAAATACTTTGGGCCACATTGGCAGGGGTGGTTCTAGCTGGCTGCGGGCTCATTAGCAGCCCGCCCATCGAGAACCCCTTCGGGCTGGCGGGACAGCAGAGCCAGATTTCCCTCGGCCCAAGCAGCCAGGCCACGGGCACGCTTACCCTGAGCGCCACCTTCAACGACCAGCAGCTCAACCTGCCCACCACGCCCACCGGCTTCAACTACAACCTGGCCATCTCCAGCGTCTCCTTCACCGGCTGCCCCTCCACCCTGCCCGCAAGCGTCAGCGTCAGCATGAGCGTGACCGCCACGGTCTCGGACAACCCCGCCTCTGGACCGCGCTCGGCCACCGCCAGCGCCAGCAACGTGCAGTTCACCCTGACCCAGTCGGGCAGCAGCTACACGGTGGGCAGCATCACCGGCGGCACCCTCAGCTTCTCCAACCTGAACACCCTGCTCAGCATCCTGCAAACCGGCGGCCAGAACACGCTGAGCCTCAGCGGCACCGTGAACACCCAAAGCAACCCCGACCTGGCCGGCTGCACCATGACCATCACCTGGGGCGGGGGGCAGGGCATCCTCAGGTTCTAGGTCACCGCTGGGGCAGCTCGAAGTAGCGCCTGAGCACCTCGCGCACCTCAGGAGGCAGGGGCTCGGACTCTAGGTAGCGTTCCACCTGGCGCTGCACGTTCTCCGGGGGGCGGCCGGCCTGCCAGGGGCTGGGCAGGGGCATGGGCCGCCCCTCGGAGCTCTCGCCCCGGCGCAGGGGGGCGGTGCTAGTAGGGGTAGGGAGCCCCTCCCGCGCCGTCTGTTCCTGGTAACCCCCTTCCCCGCCCGGGCCCTGCCCCGGGGTTGGGCTTGGGCTGGGCCGGGTCCCACCGGTCCCCGGCTCTGGGCTCGGCGAGCCAGAGGGGGGGGTCCGATTCGCCCCGGGTTGAGGGGAGGGCTGGCCATTCGGCGCCAGGGCCGGCGGGCTCGTCTGCCCCTCCCCGGGCGAAGACAAGGGTTGGCCCCCGCTAGCTTCGGGGTCGGTGGTAGGGGCCCGGCCCGCCCCAGGCGGGGCGGAGGGGGGCTGCTCGCCCGGCGCTGAGGACGGCGGGCCCGCCTGCCCCTCCCCAGGCGAAGACGGGGATTGGCCCCCACCGGCCCCGGGCTCCGAGCCGGAGGGGGTCGACCCGGAGGGGGCGGACTGAGCGGGTTCAGAGGAAGGCTCGGCCGGGAAGGTCTGCTCGGGCGTGCCGGGCTGAGGAGCGTCCTCCAGGGAGGGTCCCTGCTCGACCTCGGAGGGGGCAGCCGGTTGGCTGGGGGTGGGAGGGGCTTGCCCGGGGGGCTGGCGCTCCGTGGGCGGGGGCTGGGAGCGGTCTGGAGACAGGGTCTCTGGCGGCCCCGTGACAGAAGAAGGTGTACCGGCCTCGGCCTGCGCCCGCCCCGGCGCTGGGGGCCAGGCCAGCGGGGGCAACACCCAGGCCACCCCCACCAGCAGCAGGTAGAGCAGGGCCATCCCCCAGGGAAAAGCTGGCAGGCGGGCTTCGCGCAGGCTGGCCTCGGCCTCGGCCTCCAACTGCGCCCGCCAGGGGTGGCGGGGGGGGGCCTCGAGGGCGCTGCGGTAGGCCAGGCCAAAGCGGCGGTCCAGCTCGGCCAGGGCCCGGGCCTCCTCGAGGCGGCTGGGGTAAAGCAGGCCCAGAGCCGAGAGGAGCCCCCAGGCCGGGTGCAGCCAGAGCACCAGAGGCAGCAGGAGCACAAAAAGCCCCAGGGCCAGCCCCAGGCGCACCCACCAGGCCCTTCGCGCAGCCCAGGCGCGATGCATGGCCTCAGCCTAGGCCAACCGGCACCCCGAGGGTAGGACCCAGCCCACCATGGCTAAATCCTGTTGCCCTTCTCGTCGTAGCGGTAGAAGCCCCGCCCGCTCTTGCGCCCCAGCAGCCCGGCCTCCACCATCCTGCGCAGCAGGGGTGAGGGGCGGTACTTGTCGCCCAAGCCCCGGTGCAATACCTCCATGATGGAAAGACAGGTGTCAAGGCCGATGAGATCGGCCAGAGCCAGGGGGCCCATGGGGTGGTTCATCCCTAGCTTCATCACCTGGTCGATGGCCTCCGGGGTGGCTACCCCCTCCATCACGCACTGGATGGCCTCGTTGATCATGGGCAGCAGGACCCGGTTGGAAACGAAGCCGGGGTAGTCGTTGACCTCCACCGGGGTCTTGCCCATCCGGCGGGCCACCCGCAGCACGGTCTGGGCGGTCTCGTCGTCGGTCAGGTGGCCCCGGATTACCTCCACCAGCTCCATCAGGGGCACCGGGTTCATGAAGTGCATCCCGATGAAGCGCTCGGGGCGCCGGGTGCCGGCGGCCAGGCGGGTGATGGGGATGGAGGAGGTGTTGGAGGCCAGAATGGCCCCGGGCTTGACCAGCCCATCGAGCTCGCGGAATAGCTCGAGCTTGGCGGGCTCGTGCTCCACGATGGCCTCCACCACCAGATCGCAATCCCCTAGGTCGGAAAGGTGCAGGGTGGTGCTGATACGGGCCAGGGCGGCGTCATGAGTTTCCTGGTCGAGCCGGCCCTTTTCCAGAAGCTTGCCCATGGAACGCCGGATGCTCGTCAGGGCTCGCTCGAGGTAGCCCTCCTCCAGGTCGCGCAACACCACCTCGTAGCCGGCCTGGGCCGCCACCTGGGCGATTCCTGAGCCCATCTGGCCGGCCCCCACCACGCCAATTTTTCGAACCTCCATGGCCGTATCCTAACGGGTTCGGGTAACCTTGGCCAAATACCGGGGCCGGTCGGGGTCCAGGCCGCGGGCCAGGGCCAGCCCGGCTGCGAAGGGGTAGAAGGCCTGAACGATGAGAAGCGGGTCCAGCGCGGGGTGAAGCCGCTGGGGCAGGGGCAAAGGGGTGTGGGCCAGCCCCAGCGCTTCGGGCTCGCTCGAGGCCACCAGCAGGTGCCCGCCCTTACCCCGCAAGGCCTCCAGCAGCGCCAGCATCCCCGGGAGCGGCCGGTCCTTAGGCGCCAGCACCAGCAGGGGAAACCCCGGCTCTACCAGGGCCACCGGGCCGTGCAGGAGCTCGGCCCCCGATAAAGCCTCCGCGTGGAAGAGGCAGGTCTCCTTGAGCTTGAGGGCCAGCTCCTGGGCCACCGCATAGGCGTAGCCCCGGCCCACCACCAGGCCGTTCTCGGCCTCCAGCAGGGGCTCGAGGCCGGCCTGCCAGTCGGCGGCCAGCGCCCGCTCCAGCGCCTCGGGCAGCCGGGCCAAGGCTTCCTTCAGGGCCTGGTCCTCGGCCCAGAAGGCCACGAGCTGGGCCAGGGTAGCCAGGGCCGAGAGGTAGCTCTTGGTGGCCGCCACCGCCTCCTCGGCGCCGGCCCAAAGAGGCAGGACCACCTCCGCCGCTTTGGCCAAAGGGGAGTCTTCCCGGTTCACCAAAGCCAGCGTCAGGGCCCCGTCGCGCCGGGCCTGGCGGGTAACCTCCAGGAGGTCGGGGCTCTCCCCCGACTGAGAAACGGCGACGAGCAAAGCCCGCAACACCGCGAGGGACTGGTGGTAAAGGGTGTAGACCGAGGGCGGCACCGAGGCACAGGCCCGGCCCAGCCGGGTCTCGACCAGGTATTTGCCGTACAAAGCCGCGTGGTCAGAGCTGCCCCGGGCTACGGTGAGGACAAAGGGCGGGGGATGACGGCGCAGAAAGGCGGCCAGGTGCTCCACCTCGCTCTGGTTCTCCCGCAAGGCCCGCTCCACCACCGCCGGGGCCTCCTGGGCTTCCCTAAGCATCTTCGTCTCGCTGGCCTTCATCGCGCCTAGATTTTCGCATCCCCCCCACCCCAGCGCCAGCCCGCCCCCCCAAAATTCCAGCCGGGTCGCTCAGCCCTCCCTGGCCAAGCGCAACGGGAAGGACACCCCATCCAGATAGGGCCCGGCGAGCCTGGGACGGCCCCATTCGAGCCGCACCCCGGGCAGGCTGGGGGCAAAGAAGCGCTGCCAAAGGTCCTGGGCCAAAGGCTCGAGCCGCTGGTCTATGAGCCGCTCGGCCGCCAGGACAAAACCGTCCGAACCCGGCTCCAAGACCCTGAGGTCGAGCGCCACCTGGGGGTGCACCTGGGCGGCATAAAGCCAGTCCTCCACCAGGCGGAGGAAGTTGAATTCGGCCAGCGGCACCGGATCATCGCCGAAGAGGGCACAGACCCCTGCGGCCAGGGCCACCCCCAGGCTACAGTCGGCGCTTCCCCAGGCCGCGTAGCCCGCCAGGACCGAGGGGTTGAGGGCCGAGAGCATGAGCTCCACCCAGGGCTTTTCGGCCTGGCCCAGATAGGCCACATCGGCCACCGCCACCATTCGCCCCGCAGCCTGGTCCACCACCAGCCGGTCCGCCAGCTCGGGCAGGTAGCGCTCTGGGGTATCCACCCCTTCGGGGTCGGGCTGCCGCATCCCCTGGCGCAGCCCGGGGGCATTCACCGCCAGCACCAGATCGGCCTCCTCCACCCCCTGGACCCGCACGCAGCCCGCCGCCCGCAAAAGCGGGGGCAGAAGCGCCCCCAGGGAGCGGTCCAGCTCGAGCAGCCTGGCCTCCTCGGCCTTTGGAAACGCGAAGCGCAGGAACACCCGGGTCCTGCGCCCGGCGTGGTTCACCAAAGCCCGGGCCAGCAGGAGCAAAGGGGCCACCCGGGCACCGGGGAACACATCGGCCTCACCCCAAAGCCCCAGCTCGCCCAGGCGGGCTGAGAGGCGGCGGGCCTCGCGGGCCGGCAGGCCGAAGGGGGTGGGCTGCTCCAGGGCAAAGGCCAGGTACTCCAAAACCCCTTGGTGGAGCAGCTCTAGGGCAGCCAGGTGCAGCCGGTGGTTCCGCTCGCGCTCCTCCTGCCAGCGCTGCACCACCTCTTTAGGCAGGTGAAGCCGCACCCGGTCGAGCTCGATCTGGGCTGGGCGGGTGTCCTGGCCCAGCGCCTCTGCACAGGCCAGGCGGTCGCTCCACTCGGAAAAGCGGCGCCACTCGCGGTAGTAGGGCTCCGAGGGCCCTACGCTCGGTCCAATCCGGCCGTAGGCCAGAATGCGCAGGTGGGGATGGGCGCGCTTCAGGTCGCGCAGAAGCTCGAGCCGAACCCCAGTACCCGAGCCAAGGGCCTCTATGGAGGCCAAAAGCACATCTGCCGCCGGTGCCTCCCGCCAAAGCCACTCGGACCGGGCCGTGGGTGGGGGCAGCCGCAGGACCAGCCCGGCCACCCGGGCCAGCCGCTGGGGCAGCTCGAGCAGCGCCGGCTGGGCCTCCTCGGGCAGGAGCAGCACGCGCCTCATCGCTCCACTCTACTACGCAGCCCCCCGGCCGACGCTATAAACTGCAAAGCATGAGGACCATCCGCGTTCACCAACCCGGCGGCCCCGAAGCCCTGGTGCTCGAAGACCTGCCCGTGCCCACCCCGGGCGAGGGCCAGGTGCTGGTGCGGCTCCAAGCGATTGGGGTCAACTACATCGACACCTACAAGCGCGCGGGTCTCTACAAGGTCCCCACCCCCTTCACACTAGGCGAGGAGGGGGCCGGGGTGGTGGAGGCTGTAGGTGCTGGGGTCACCAGCGTGGCCCCGGGCGACCTGGTGGTCTACTGCAACGTGCAGGGCAGCTACGCCGAGTACGCCCTCGTGCCGGCTGAAAAAGTGGTGAAGGTACCCCCGGGCCTTTCGGTCAAGACCGCCGTCGCCGGCATGCTCCAGGGCCTCACCGCCCACTACCTGGTCAAAAGCACCTACCCCCTCAAGGCAGGCGAGACCTGTCTGGTGCACGCGGGGGCTGGTGGGGTGGGGCTGCTCCTCATCCAGATGGCCAAGATGCTGGGGGCCCGGGTGATTGCTACGGCCTCGAGCGAGGAGAAAAGACGCCTGGCCCGGGAGGCCGGGGGCGATTTCGCCCTGCCCTACGAGAGCTTCGACCAGAAGGTGCGCGAGCTCACGGAGGGCCGGGGGGTGGACGTGGTCTACGACGGGGTGGGGCAGGCCACCTTCGAGGGCAGCCTGAACAGCCTAAGGGTGCGGGGCATGCTGGTGCTCTACGGCCAGAGCAGCGGCCCGGTACCCCCCTTCGACCCCCAGGTGCTCAACCAGAAGGGCGGGTTGTACCTCACCCGCCCCTCCCTCTGGCACTACACCCAGACCCGCGAGGAGCTCCTTTGGCGGGCCTCCGAGGTGATGGGCTGGGCCCTGGAGGGCCGGCTCAAGATCCGCATAGGGGCCGAGTTCCCCCTGGACCAGGCCGCCGAGGCCCACCGCGCCCTGCAGGGCCGGGCCACCACCGGCAAGGTGCTGCTCATCCCCTAACCGCCCGGCACCCCCCTGAGCGAGGGCAGCCAGCTGCTCAGACCGGGGAAGGCAACGGTGATGACCAAAACGATGAGCTGGACGAGGATGAAGGGGATAACCCCTTTGTAGATGTCGCTGGTCTTGACCTCTGGGGGTGCTACCCCGCGCAGGTAGAAGAGGGCAAAGCCGAAGGGCGGGGTGAGGAAGCTGGTCTGCAGGTTCATGGCCAGCACGATGCCGAACCAAAGTAGCTTCTGCTGCACGAAGCCCTCCACCGAGAGGTCGTACTGGCCGGCCATCTGCAAGGCCTCGGCCTGAGCAGTCCAGATCGCCGTGGCCGCCGGCAGAATGAGCGGAACCACGATGAAGCAAATCTCGAAGAAGTCGATAAAAAAGCCCAGGATAAAGACCAGCACCATCACAAAGATGAGGAAGCCCAGCTCCCCTCCAGGCAGGGCCACCAGAAGATCCTTGACCAGCTTGTCCCCCTCCAGCCCCCGGAAGATCAGGCCGAAGGCGTTGGCCCCGATCAGGATGAAGATGACCATGCTGGTGAAGCGGGCTGTCTCCACCACCGCCTCGCGGAAGACCCTCCAGGTGAGCCGCCGGTAGAAGGCGGCCATAAGGAGGGCCCCTACCGAGCCCACCGCCCCGGCCTCGGTGGGGGTAGCGATGCCAAAGAAGATGCTCCCCAGCACGAAAAGAATGAGCAGCACCGGCGGCACCAGCGCCACAAAGGCCCGCCGGGCCATCTCCCAGCCCTTGTAGGGCCGGGCCTCTGGGGGCAGGGCCGGGGCCAACTGGGGCCGCACCAGCGCCACCAGCCCCACCAAAAGCATCAGCCCCCCCGAGAGGATCAGCCCCGGAATCAGCGCCCCCAAGAAGAGGTCCCCCACGCTCACCCCAAGCTGGTCACCCAGCACCACCAGCACGATGCTGGGGGGGATGATCTGGCCCAAGGTCCCCGAGGCCGCGATGACCCCGGTGGCAAGCGGCTTGCTGTAGCCGTACTTGAGCATCACCGGGAGGGAGATGAGCCCCATCGCCACCACGGTGGCCGCCACCACCCCGGTGGTGGCCGCGAGCAGGGTGCCCACCAGCACCACCGCAATGGCCACCCCTCCACGCACCGGGCCGAAGAGCTGGCCCACCGTGTCGAGGAGCTGCTCGGCCAGCTTGGACTTCTCCAAAATCAGCCCCAGGAAGATGAAGTAGGGGATGGCCAGAAGGGTGTAGTTGGACATGATGCCGAAGATGCGCTGGGGCAGGCTACCCACGAAGCGCAGGTCGAACTCCCCTATGGCGATCCCCACAACCCCAAAGATCAGGGCCACCCCCCCCAGGGCAAAGGCCACCGGGTAGCCGGTAAAAATCAGGGCCAGGGCCGCGATGAACATCGCCCCGCCCAGAAGTTCAACCCCACCCCCTGTCAGGACCATCTAGGCCACCTCCCCTTCTGGCTCGTAGGGCGGGCGGGGCAGGTATCCGCGCAGATAGGCCAGATTTTTTACAAACTCGGAGAAACCCTGCAAGGCCAGCAGAATGAAGGCCGGCAGCATGGCCAGCTTGAGGGGCCAGCGGGGCAGCCCCCCCGCATCCGGCGACATCTCCCGTATCTGCACGGAAAAGGACACGGGGGCCAGCGAAACGTAGAACAGCATCAGGGAAAATGGGACCAAAAAGAGAATCGAACCGAGCATATCGACCCAGGCCCGGCCCCGCTCCCCCAAGCGGGCGTAGACCACGTCCACCCGGATGTGGCCGTTGTGCTTGAGCACGTAGCCCACCATGAGCAAGAAGATGAGCGAGAAGAGGTACCACTGGAGCTCGAAGTAGGTGTTGGAGGCCAATCGGGTGCCCAGCGATTTGTCCAGGCTGCGGCCTATGGCGTTGTAGGCCCCCACCGCCACCATGGGCACCACCAGCCAGAGCACCACCCGGCCCACCCCCTCGTTGAGGGCGTCGATCCAGCGGGAGAGGGTCAGCAAGAACTTCACCACAGACCTCCTCGAGGTAAACCGCGCCGTCTGCGCACCATGCACTTCACCTCTCTTGGCAAACTCGAAATATCCTAACCACCTCTTCCGCCTACGTCAATCGGAAACACGGCTATGCCCAGCCTAACCAACGGGCTCCATCCCCAGCGTATAATGGCGGCGGGCCGCGGCGGCAAACGGCCTAACCCCGCAAAACCCGGCCTGGGGAGGAAGCATGAACCCTGACCGCCAAGCCCAGTTTGAGGCCGAGGCCCTGTCGCGCCGGGTGCTCGTTCACGACATCCTGCGGCGGCTGCGCGGCCAGCCCAACGACCTGCTGCCCTATAGCGTCATCGCCTCGCTCAGGCCCAGAGGCGAGTCCTACCGGGGCCTGCAGACCATCGAGGTGGACAAGATTGTGGGCAGCGTGGACCGATACGGGGATTTCGACGCCGAGTTCCTGCCCAAGGAACCCCACACCCTAGACCGCTGGGCCCAGCTTCGGCAGGCCCAGCTTCAGGGGGCTGAGTTCCCGCCCATAGACGTCTACAAGGTGGGCGAGGCCTACTTTGTCAAGGACGGCAACCACCGCACCGCCCTGGCCAAGGCCCTGGGCCAGCGCTACATAGACGCCTACGTGATCGAGCTCGAGGTACCGGTGGAGCTGGCCCCAGGCGACACGCTCAAAGATGTCATCCTGAAGGGCGAGTACGCCCGCTTCCTGGAGCAGACCCGCCTCCCCCAGCTCCGCCCCGGCCACGAACCCATTCTCTTCAGCAAACCTGGCCGATACGATGTCTTGCTGGAGCATATCCGAACCCACCAGTACTTCATGGGCCTCGACCAGAAGCGCTCGGTGAGCTGGGAGGAGGCTGTGGCCGACTGGTACGACCAGCTCTACCTCCCCACCATCCTGGAAATCCGGGAAAGCGGGGTGCTCAAGGACTTCCCCGGCCGCACCGAGGCCGATCTGTACCTCTGGATCTCCGACCACCGCTACTTTCTCTCCAAGGCCCTGGGCCACGATGTGGGCCCCGAAGAGGCCCTTCGCTCGGCTCAGCGCCAGGCCCACAACCCCCTCCGCCGGTGGCTCGAGCGGCTCTCGAGCTGGCTGCTGCCCAAGAGCCTTCAGCCGCAGTAGGGGAGGATGCCCCGCCCCGTTGTCAGCCCCCAGGTGAGCCCGTATACTCTTGCAAACTAGATAAGGGTACGCCAGCGTACCCTCTCCGTCAGGGAGGTTGTGCTTGGGGTTTTCCGAACTGCTCATCATCCTGCCGCAGACCGTGCTGGAAGGGCTGCTGCTGGGTTTCGTGTACGCCATGGTGGCCCTGGGCTACACCATGGTCTACGGGGTGCTGGGCCTCATCAACTTCGCCCACTCCGAGGTCTTCATGATCGGAGCGGTGATCGGGCTCGAGGTCTTCCGCTTCTGGGGCAACCCCCAGGCCCCGGTCATCGCCAACCCGTTTTTGCTCCTCCTGGTGGCCCTCCTCTTTGCCGCCATCGGCTCGGGCATCATGGCGGTGCTGGTGGAACGCTTCGCCTACCGACCCCTGAGGAAGCGGGGCAGCAAAAACATCCTGGTGCCCCTTATTACGGCCATCGGGGTCTCGTTCTTGCTGCAGGACCTGACCCGCATCTACGCCGCCCTCCGCCACAACGAGTTCAACATGCAGTACCGCACCTACGATGCCCTAAACACGGTAATCGAGCTGCCCCTGCAGACCACCATCCAGGTCAAGGGGCTCATCATCATCGTGGTCTCGGTGATCATGCTCCTCGCCCTCACCTACCTGGTCAACCGCACCCGGCTGGGCAAGGCCATCCGCGCAGTCTCGCAGGACATGCAGACAGCCTCCTTGATGGGCATCAACCCCGATGTCATCATCTCCCGTACCTTCCTGATCGGAGGGGCGCTGGGGGGGGTGGCGGGCGTGCTCTTCGGTCTGCTCTACACCAACGTCACCCCCTACTCGGGTGTGCTCCCCGGGCTCAAGGCCTTCACCTCGGCGGTGCTGGGCGGCATCGGCAACATTCCCGGGGCCATGGTGGGGGGGCTCATCCTGGGGCAGCTCGAGACCATCTCTGGCACCTACCTGCCCTTCCTCACCAACGGCAACTTCGGCACCGAGTACAAGGACGTCTTCGCCTTTTTGACCCTGGTTTTGCTGCTCCTCTTCAGGCCCCAGGGCATCTTCGGCCAGAATGTGAGTGAGAAGGTATGAACGGCCTAGCCCTCCCCTTCACCCTGGCCTTTACCGCCCTCTCCATCCTCGGGGCCGTCCTGGCACCGGAGAACAGCCTGGTGAACCTGGCCCTTCTGGCCTCGGTGGCCCTGGCGAGCCTGGGGAGAATCCCCACCGCCTGGCGCTCGGGCCTGCTCGCGGTGCTCACCCTAACCCTCACGCTTCTGCTGCGCCTCAACCCCAGCGACAAGCTGGCCTTCTACGGCCTGCTCGGCGTGCTTGTGGCCTGCTTTTTGCTCCCCAATCTTTCCACCCTGGTGCGGGTGGCCCTCGGCGCGGCCATCCTCTTCATCGCCGTGCCCATCGCCGGGCTCACCAACTCCTTTCTGTTCGAGCTGGGCATCCAGATCGGCATCTTCGCCGCCTTGGCCCTGGGTCTCAACGTGGTGGTGGGGCAGGCCGGGCTTCTTGACCTGGGCTTCGCCGCCTTCTTCGCCATCGGGGCCTACACCTGGGGCATCTTCGGTTCTCCCCAGGCCGCCCAGTTCATCCAGGGCTACCCCCCCGGCGGCCTACCGGGCAACTACCTCTACCTCTTCATGGCCCTGGCCATCATCACCGCGGCCATCACCGGCGTCCTGATCGGCCTGCCAGCCCTGCGGCTCAGGGGCGACTACCTGGCCATCGTCACCCTGGGGCTGGGCGAGGTGGTGCGGATTCTGGCCAACAACCTGGACAAACCCGTCAACATCACCAACGGCCCCCAGGGCATCACCCCCGTCAACCGGCCGGAGGTGGGCTTTCTGACCGAGTTCTTGCAGTGGATCGGGGCCGACAGGATCTACGGCAAGCCCATCGACAGCTACATCACCTACGCCTTTTTCTTCTACCTGCTGGTGCTGATGGTCATCGGGGTGGTGATCCTGGTCAACATCCGGCTGGCCAATTCCCGCTTTGGCCGGGCCTGGGTGGCCATCCGCGAGGACGAAATCGCCGCCAAAGCCATGGGCATTCCCCTGCTGCCCACCAAACTTCTGGCCTTTGCCACCGGTGCGGCCTTCTCCGGCATCATGGGCGCGGTCTTCGCCGCCAAGCAAACCTTCGTCAGCCCTGAGTCCTTCACCCTGCAGGCCTCCATCAACATCCTGGCCTTCGTAATCCTGGGAGGAATGGGCTCCATCAGCGGAGCGGTGGTAGGGGCGGCTGCGGTGACAGTCCTCAACATCGGCATCCTGAAGGACTTCTCTGACCTGTTGAACACCTGGCGCCAGACCGGGGTCACCATCCTGGGCTACAACATGGCCAACCTGCCGCCGCAGCTCAACCCGGCCAAGTACGAGCGGCTGGTCTACGGCCTCATCCTGATCCTGATGATGATCTTCCGGCCCGAGGGCCTCGTCCCCGAGCAGCGACACCGGGTCGAAATGCAGGAGGCCCGCCAGGAGGCCAGGGAGGGAACAAGATGAGCGAGCTGGCCCTAGAAGTGCAGGGGGCCACCAAGAAGTTCGGCGGGCTGGTGGCGGTGAACAACGTGAGCCTGGAGGTGCGCGCCCGGGAGATTTTCTCCGTGATTGGCCCCAACGGAGCAGGCAAGACCACCTTTTTCAACCTGCTCACCGGCATCTACAAACCCGACGCCGGGCGGGTCCTCTTCTTCGGGCAGGACATCACCGGCCGTTCCCCCGACTGGGTGGCCCGCAACGGCATCGGCCGCACCTTCCAGAACATCCGGCTCTTCAAGGCCATGACCGTGCTGGAAAACGTGCTGGTGGGCCACCACACCCACACCCACCAGAGCTACCTGGACGTGCTCCTCCACACCCCGCGCTTTTTCGCCTCGGAGCGGAAGGCCAAGCAGCGGGCCATGGAGCTTCTGGCCTATATGAACCTAGACAAGCGGGCCGAGGAGCTGGCCTCTTCCCTCTCCTACGGAGAGCAGCGGCGGCTGGAGATCGCCCGGGCGCTGGCCCTGGAGCCCAGGCTGCTCTTCCTGGATGAGCCCGCCGCGGGGATGAACGAGCAGGAGACCGAGGACCTGAAGATGCGGGTGCGCAGGCTGCGCGACGACCTGGGACTGACCATCGTGCTTATCGAACACGACATGGCCATGGTGATGAGCATCTCGGACCGAATCGCGGTGCTCGAGTACGGCGCCAAAATCGCCGAGGGGCTGCCGCACGAAATCCGCAGCAACCCCCGGGTCATCGAGGCCTACCTGGGCCGGGGGGCCGCCGGCCAGGCGGGAGGAACCCATGCCCCTGCTTGAGGTCAAGGAGATCCACACCTACTACGGCCATATCCACGCCCTCAAGGGCATCTCGCTCACGGTGGAGGAGGGCGAGATTGTGACCCTGATTGGGGCCAACGGGGCGGGCAAGAGCACCACCCTGCGCACCATCAGCGGGCTGAACAAACCCCGCAAGGGAGAGGTGCTTTACCAGGGCCAGCCCATCCACAAGCTTCCGGCCGACCGCATCGTGGCCATGGGCCTGGGGCACGTGCCCGAGGGGCGGCGCATCTTTCCCCGCATGAGCGTGGAGGAGAACCTGGACATGGGGGGCTTCCTGATCCGCGACCCCAAGGTCTTGCAGGCCCGCAAGGAGCAGGTCTTCGCCCTCTTCCCCCGCCTGGCCGAGCGACGCCACCAGAAGGGCGGCACCCTCTCAGGGGGCGAACAGCAGATGCTGGCGATTGGCCGCGCGCTGATGCAGGACCCCAAGCTGCTGCTGATGGACGAGCCCTCGATGGGCCTGGCCCCGGTGCTGGTGGATTTCATCTTTGAAATCATCCAGCAGCTCAACCAGCAGGGCAAGACCATTCTGCTGGTGGAGCAGAACGCCCGGCTGGCACTGCAAATTGCCCACCGGGGCTACGTGCTTCAGACCGGCACCCTCACCCTGAGCGGCCCGGCCAAAGAGCTGGCCGCCCGGCCCGAGATTCAGGAAGCCTACCTGGGTGGCCGCTAGGGCGGTAGAATCCGGGCATGAAACCCAGATTCGCCCACAGCGCTGCCCTGCCGGGCTTTGAGACCCCTGCGGCCTTTTTGCGCCCTTTTGCCGGGGAGGCGCTGATGCTGGTGCGGGCCGAGGCCAAGGCCGGGAGCGCCCTACCCGCGCATGCCCATCCCCACGAGCAGATTACCCTGGTCTTTTCAGGACGGATGCGGCTTAGGCTGGGGACGGAGTGGCTCGAGCTGGGCCCGGGGGATATCGCCTATGTGCCCCCCAACCTCGAGCACGAGGCCCTGTTCCTGGAGGACACCGTGGCCTTCGACGCCTTCCATCCCTTGCGGGAAGACTTCCTGGCAAAGCTGGCCTCCTCCTGATGCGGCTCGAGGTCACCACCTACTACCTGGAGATGACCTCCCCCATGGCCCTCCGGCCCAAGCGGGAGGCCCCGGAGGGATTTTTGCTGATGAAGGCCGAGATTCCCAGCGCGGAGTTCCAGCGCTTTCTCTACCGCAGCGTGGGGGGGCCGTGGTACTGGTACGAAAAGGCCCACTGGGGCTACGAGGAGTGGCTGGCCTACGCCCAAAATCCCCGGCTCCACACCTGGGTGGCCTACCTGAGGGGCACCCCGGCCGGGTACTTCCAGCTCGAGCTCCAGCCCGAGGCCAACGTGGAGATCGTCTACTTCGGCCTCCTGCCGCAGTTCTGCGGGATGGGCCTAGGCGGGCACCTGCTTACCCGCGCGCTGGAGGAGGCCTGGCGGCTTGGGGCCGGGCGGGTCTGGGTGCACACCTGCTCGCTCGATAGCCCGGCCGCGCTGGCCAACTACCAGGCCCGGGGCATGCGGCTTTACCACAGCGAAACCCGCCTCCTAGAACTCCCCGACGAGAAGCTGGGCCCCTGGTAGCCAGGCCAGAAATCAAACCCCGCCCGCGAGGCTTTGCGGCGTACAAATCCGTGGGAGCGTCAAAGACTCCCTAGACCTAAACCGAGTCGCCACCAGTTTCGGAGCCAGCCCTTTGGCGGCAGGTGCAGAGTGTGTTGATGACCGGACGCCCCAGGCCGGTTGCGCCGACCTCTTCCCCTACCCGGGCGACCCTGTAGGTCCACCGGCACGGTCGGGACGGTCAATGTCTGGTGTGCCGAATCTGGTAGAGATGGTGTGGCCAGCCGCACCGCTGGGGTTGAGCTTTCGTGAACCTCGTGGAACACCTCGACAAACTTCCCCGTCGTCACCCCTCCACCCCAGAATGTAATCTAGATTGCAAGAGGCGGCGACCCAATTTCCGTATTGTGGACGCACCAAGAAGCACCCTGGACCTTTGGTCGGAGGTCTCCTGGTACCCTGTGACCAAAGGAGGCCATGGGTGCTGCGAAAGGAGGCTTATGCGAAAGCTGCTCGCCCTTCTACTCCTGGGCCTGTCGGTGGCGCTCGCCCAGGGCCGTACCCTGGTCATCGCCCAGGGCACCGACCCCACCACCCTCGATGCCCCCCTGGCCACCGACTCGCCCTCGGCCACGGTGGTCAACCACGTGGTGGAGACCCTTTTCGAGTACACCCCCGACGGCAAGATTCAACCCCTCCTGGTCGAGCGCTACAGCTTTAGCCCGGACCGCAGGGTGCTCACCCTTTTCCTGCGCAAGGGCATCAAATTCCACGACGGCACCGACTTCAACGCCGAGGCGGTGAAGTTCAACCTGGAACGCCTCATCTCACCGGAGCTGGCCTCGGCCTTCGCCTTTTTGCTCCGGGGGCGGGTCTCGGCTTTTGAGGTGGTGGACAGCCACACCCTGCGGCTGCGCATGCCCGAGCCCTTCGCCCCGGTACTGGCCCACCTGACCCACAGCTCCACCGGCATCCAAAGCCCCGCGGCCATCCGTCGGCTGGGCGCAGGGTACCGCGACAACCCCGTGGGCACCGGCCCCTACAAGTTCGACCGCTGGCAGAAGGGGCAGTTCGTGGAGCTGGTGCGCAACGACGAGTACTGGGGGAAGAAGCCGGCCATCGAGCGGCTACGCTTCCTGGCAGTGCCCGAGGCCGCCACCCGTATGGCCCTGGTCGAGACCGGGCAGGCCCACGTGGCGGTGCGGGTACCCCCGCAGGACGTCCAGCGCTTGAACGCCCGGCCCGAGATCGAGGTGGTGACCACCCCCAGCGTGCGCACCATCTTCTTCTACTTCAACCACACCAAGAAGCCCTTCGATGACATCCGGGTGCGCCGGGCTATCAACCACGCCATCAACAAGGAAGAAATCGTGCGGTTCGTGCTCGGCGGGTTTGGCCGCCCCTCGGACGCCCCCATCAGCCCGGGCATCTTTGGCTACACCAGGGTGGGCACCTACGAGTACAACCCCGAGCTGGCCCGCCAGCTCCTGGCCCAGGCGGGGTATACCGCCCAAAACCCCCTGCGCATCACCATCCACAGCCCCAACGGCCGCTATTTGCAGGACATCCGGGTAACAGAGGCGGTGCAAAGCCAGCTCCGCGCGGTAGGGGTGCAGGCCCAGATCCAGACCCTCGAGTGGGGCGCCTACCTGGCCGCCACCAACCAGCCCCGCGAGCGCAACGAGATCCAGATGGCCATGCTGGGCTGGGGCACCGTGACCGGCGATGCCGACTACGGTCTCTACGGCCTCTTCCACAGCTCGCAGCAGGCCCCCAACGGCTTCAACCGCGGCTTCTACACCAACCCCAGGCTGGACCGCATCCTGGACCAGGCCCGGGTCGCCACCAACCCCCAGGCCCGCCAGCAGCTCTACCGCACCGCCATGCAGATCATCTACAACGACGTGCCCTGGGTCTTCCTGCACTCCGAGCAGCAGGTCACGGCCATCCGCCGTGAGGTGCAGGGCTTCGTGGTGCACCCCACCGAGCGCCTTATTGCCAGCGGGGCCAGCTTCCGCACCTCGGCTGAGCGCTAGACCTCAGGACCCACCCCGCCACTTTCGTGGCGGGGTTCAGCAGCGGGGTGGACCCCCGGCCTTGTTAGAGGCTTCATGAGCACATACATCGTCCGCCGACTTCTGGCCGTGCTGCCCACCCTGCTCGGGGTCCTTCTGGCCGTGTTCCTGATGGTGCGGCTGGCCCCCGGCGACCCAGCCCAGCTTCTGGCCGGGGAGTTCGCCACGCCTGAGGCCCTGGCCGAGATCCGCCAGCGCTTCGGCCTGGACCAACCCTGGCACGTGCAGCTCGGGCTGTACCTGGCCAAGGTGGTCCAGGGCGACCTGGGCGAGTCGGTACGCACGCGCAAGCCTGTTGCCTACGAGCTTTCCACCTACTTTCCCAACACCCTACAGCTAACCCTGGGGGCCATGACGGTGGCCCTCTTGGTGGGCATTCCCGCCGGCATCCTTGCGGCCATAAGACCCGGCACCGTCTTCGACCTCGTAGCCATGCTGGGGGCCCTCGTCGGGGTCTCCATGCCGGTCTTCTGGTTTGGGCTGATGGCCATCCTGATTTTCGCCGTCCAGCTCGGCTGGTTTCCGGTGGCCGGCACGGGCAGCCTTTGGCATCTGGTGCTACCAGCCGTCACCCTGAGCACCGGCACCACCGCCATCCTGGCCCGCATGACCCGCAGCGCCATGCTCGAGGTGCTCTCGCAGGACTACATCCGCACCGCCCGGGCCAAGGGGCTCGCCGGGCGGGTGGTAATCTTCAAGCACGCCCTGCGCAACGCCCTAATCCCGGTGGTCACCGTCGCCGGGCTGCAGTTCGGCACCCTCCTGGAAGGGGCGGTAATCACCGAGACGGTCTTCGCCTGGCCCGGCATCGGGCAGCTCCTGGTGGGCTCCATCCTGGCCCGCGACTACCCCGTGGTCCAGGGCGCGGTGCTTTTGATTGCGGTGGCCTTCATCCTCATCAACCTGGTGGTCGACCTGCTGTATGGGGCCATCGATCCCCGGATCCGCTATGACTGAGCCTCCCAAACGCACCACCCCTCGCTGGCGGCGGCGCCTGCTGCGAAGCCCCCTGGCCCTAGCAGGGCTTACCTTTATAGGGCTTTTTGTGCTGGTGGCGGCCTTCGCCCCCTTCATCGCCCCGTATAGCCCGGTGGAGCAGAACCTGCGCGGCACCTACGTGCCCCCCATGCGGGTGGAGTTTCGGGGGCCCAACGGGGAGCCAGGCCTTTGGGTGCGGGAGGTAAGCCGCACCCCCCTGGGGGAGCTCGAGGTGGGCAGCGAGCTCTACCCCCTGCGCTTTCTGGTGAGGGGTGAGCCCTGGGAGTGGTGGGGCGGCCTCCTCAAAAGCGACCTCCACCTCTTCGGGGTCGACGGCCCCATTAAGTTCTACCTGCTGGGGGCCGACGAGCAGGGGCGGGACATCCTGAGCCGGCTCTGCTACGGGGCCTGGATCTCGCTTTCCATCGGGCTGATTGCGGTGGCCATAGGTCTGCTGGTGGGGGTGCCGGTGGGGCTTTTCTCGGGCTACTACGGCGGCACCTTCGACCTCCTGGCGCAGCGGGTGGTAGAGGTGATGCTGTCGTTTCCCGGCATCCTTCTGGCTATTGTGCTCGTCGCCACGCTGGGCACCGGCCTCACCAACGTGATGATTGCGGTAGGCATCGCGGCCATCCCGGTCTACGCCCGGCTGGTGCGGGGCTCGGTGCTGGCTTTGCGCGACCGGGAGTTTGTGGAGGCCAGCCGGGCCCTGGGCAGCCGCGACCTGCGCATCCTCTTCCGCCACATCCTGCCCAACGCCCTCTCCCCCATCATCGTGCAGTCCAGCCTGCAGATGGCGGTGGCCATCCTGTTCGCTGCCGGACTGGGCTTCCTAGGGCTGGGGGCCAGACCCCCCGAGCCCGAGTGGGGCCTGATGCTGGCCCGGGGCCGGGAGTACCTGGCCACCGCCCCCCACGTGGCCACCTTTCCGGGGCTGGCCATCATGTTCGTGGCCCTGGGTTTCAACCTGCTGGGCGATGCTTTGCGGGATGCCCTTGACCCCCGCAGTTGAGCAAAGCTTTATCCGGGCCCCAGGCCGGCCCGGCTGGGGCTAAGATGGGTACATGAACGCGCGTTGGGGCCTCCTACCCCTGAGCCTCCTCATCCTGACGGGCTGCCTCCCCCAGCCAGGCGAGCGGACCTACAGGGTGAGCGAGGTCCAGCTCCTGTTCAGCGAGAACACCGAGCGGTGGGTCTACTTTTACGGCGAGCCCCAGGCCGTCCTCCTGGAAGGGCGCAGCCTGAGCCTGACCCCAGGCACCCACCCAAGCCCCCTCAGCGTGCCCGAGGCCCTGCTGGTGGGAGGCGAGCCGCTTTACCGCGAGATTGGCCCGGCCCTGCCCCGTACAGCCCGGCTCAACCGGGGCTTTCCCGGCGGGCAGCTCCTCCTGCGGGCCGAGCGCCGGGTGCAAAACGCCTGGCTTTTTGAGGGGGGCTGGCTGCGGCTGGCGGGGCCCTTCTCCGAAAACAGCCTCCAGAGCGTGGTTGCCCGGGCCGGCCGCCCCCAGTTTGAAAACCTGAGCCCAGCCGAGACCGAGGCCGTGCTGGCCGAGGTGCTGAACCGTCGGGGTGGGCGCCCGGTGGTGCTCTACGAGGTGGAAGCCCCCCTGCCCCCTCTCCGCCTTCAGCCTACACCCACCCAGGCCCGCACCACCGCCCTGGCGGTGCAGTATGGCCTCGAGAGCGAGCTCGTGCTTATGCCCCCTACCCCCCCCAGCCCCCGGGTAATGCTCCAGGGCAGCCTGGCCGCCTACGCCGAGCCCGGCCCTGCCGCCTACCTGGCCGCCAGCCCGGGCCAGATGCTCTCGCTTTGGCGGCTGGCCACCGGCAACCAGCTACCCCCGCCCCCCGTCCCCCCGGTGGACTTCAACCAGCACCGGGTGGCGGGGTTCTTCTGGGGCCAGAAGCCCACCGGGGGTTACAGCCTGCAGTACGTGGGCAGCCAGGCGGTGGGCAACACCCTGCGCATCACCCTGCGGCTTAGCAGCCCGGCCCCGGGGGCCATGGTGACCCAGGCCCTGACCAGCCCCTTCGTGCTCCTCGAGGTGCCCGGCCGCTTTACCCGGGTGGAGTTCCTGAGCACCGACGGGCAGGTGCTGGCCAGCGCGGGCAACTGAACCCTAGGTGGAGGCCCGTTCCCTGCGGCCCCGGAAGACCAGCCGGAAGGGGATCTCCCGCAGGCCCAGGTCCTCTCCGATGCGGTTGCGCAGGTACCCCTCGAAGGCCCGGGTCACGAACTCGGGGTAGTTGCAGAAGAAGACGAAGGTGGGCGGGGCCACCTCGGGCTGGGTGAGGAAGAAAAGCTTGAGGGGCTTGCCGCGAAAGTTGGGCAGCTGGGTGCCCAAGCTCCACACCGAAAGCCAGCGGTTGAGCTCGCTGGTCTCGAAACGCGTCCGGGCCAGCTCGAAAAGCCGGGCCGCCTCGGCAAGGAGCTTGTGCAGGTTTGCTTTGGTAACCGAGGAGACGTAAACCCGGGGCAGGTGCTGGATGTGGACCAGCTTAAGAGACAGCTCGGCCCGCAGGCGCTTGGCCTCCTCCCTGTCCTTGACCCGGTCCCACTTGGTGATGGCCACCACCACCGGTTTGCCGGCCTCCAGCGCCTCCTGGGCCAGCTTGAGCTCGTGGTCGCCCAGAGCCCAGGGGTCCACCACCAGCAGGACCACATCGGCCTCCCGTATAGCCTGGTGGGCGCGCAGGATGGCCTGCTCCTCCACCCCGCTCTCGGGCCGCTTGCGAATTCCGGCAGTGTCCACCAGCAAGAAGCGGGTGCCCCCGTAGTCGAAGGCCACGTCAACGGCATCGCGGGTGGTGCCGGGGATATCGGAGACAATCACCCGCTCCTCTCCTAAAATGGCGTTCAGCAAGCTCGACTTCCCGGCATTGGGGCGGCCCACGATAGCCAGCCGGATGGGCACCACCTCGGGCTCGCTCTCCTCCTGCCGCACGGGCAGGTGGGCCCAGACGCGCTCGATGAGCTCCTCAATCCCCCGGCCGTGGGCCGCGCTGGTGGGCAGGGCCTCGCCGAAGCCCAAAGCGTAGAGCTCGCCCAAGTAGGCCTCGTGCTTGGGGTCGTCCACCTTGGTGGCCACCAGGAGCACCGGTTTTCCCTGGCGGCGTAGGAAGTCGGCCACCTCGAGGTCGGCCGGGGCAAGGTCGGCCCGCCCATCCACCACGAAGAGCACCAGGTCGGCCTCCTGAATGGCCTTTTCAACCTTCTGCCGGATTTTTTCCTCCCACCCATCCCCCGACCAAAGCCCGCCGGTGTCCACCAGCTTGAAACGGCCCTGCTCGCTTTCCACCACGCCCTCCTTGAGGTCGCGGGTAACGCCCGGGACGTTGGCCACCACGGAGAACTGGCTCCCTGCCCAAAGGGCCCGGGTGGGCTGGCGAAGGCCCAGCAGCCGGTTGAAAAGGCTCGACTTGCCCACGTTGGGGCGGCCTACGATTACCACGCGATGCATACCCCTTACCCGCTGCCGTGCCATTTGAACGGCAAAACAGCATTCCTGATGTTACCATGCACCCTTGTGGGGGTGTGCCTGATCGTGGGCGTGGGGCGGGGCCTGGGGCTCAGCCTGGCCCGGCGTTTCGGCCAGGGAGGGTACGCCCTGGCGCTGGTGGCCCGCCGGGCGGAGAGGCTGGAAAGTTATGCCGGGGCTTTGGAGCTGGACGGCTACACCGCTCGAGCCTACGCGGCCGATGCCGCCTCTGCTGGCGAACTCACCCGGGCCGTGCGCCAGGCGGAAAGGCAGCTAGGCCCGGTGGAGGTGCTCATCTACAACGCCGCGGCCTCGAGGGAGGGAAGCTTGGCTGAGCTGGCACCAGAAGCGCTCGAAGCCACCCTGCGGGTCAACCTGCTCGGGGCCCTCACCGCAGCCCAGCTCGTCCTCCCGGGCATGCGCGCCCGCCAGCGCGGCACCCTGCTCTTCACCGGCGAGGGCCTGGCCCTCAACCCCGAGCCCCACCAGGGGGCCCGGGCCATCGGCAAAGCGGCGCTGCGGACCATGGTGGGGGTGCTGAGCAAGGAGCTCTACCGGGAGGGCATCCACGTAGCCACCGTGACCATCGCCCCCCATGCCCCCATCGACCCCGACCGAATTGCCGAGCAGTTCTGGGCGCTGCACAGCCAGCCACCCGGTCGCTGGCAAACCGAGGCAATCTACCGGGGCTAGGTTAATCTAAAACCTGTGCGGGAGCCCAATTTCCTCAAGCGACTGGTGGAGTCGGCCCCCTTCAACCGGGTGGTCACAGCCCTCATCCTCCTGGCCGCAGCCCTGGTGGGCCTCGAGACCTACCCCGAGCTGCTGGATCACCCTGCCCTAACCACCCTGAACCAGCTCGTGCTGGGGCTTTTCGCCCTGGAGGTCCTGCTGCGCTTTGGGGCCGAGTGGCCCCGGCCAGCCCGCTTCTTCCAAAACGGCTGGAACCTCTTCGACCTGGGAATTGTGACCCTGAGCCTGCTGCCGGACCTGGGCGGCTATGCGGTGGCGGCGCGCATGCTGCGCCTGCTGCGGGTGCTTCGGCTCATCCGCACCCTGCCCGACCTGCAGGTCATCCTGGGCGCCCTGTTGCGCAGCATCCCCTCCATTGGCTACGTGCTGGTGCTGATGCTCCTGTTGCTCTACCTCTACGCCGTGGCCGGGGTGTTCCTCTTTGGCCGCAACGACCCCTTCCACTTCGGCAACCTGCACACCGCGCTGCTCACCCTCTTCAGCATCCTGACCCTGGAGGGCTGGGTAGAGGTCTTCCGGGCGCAGTACTTCGGCTGCCAGCGCTTCACCCTGCCCGAGCCCGCCCTCTGCACCGAGCCCCAGGCCCAGCCCTTGGTGGCCACCATCTACATGCTCTCCTTTGTGCTTCTAGGCACCCTGATCTTCCTCAACCTGCTGGTGGGCATCGTGGTAAACAGCATGGACGAGATGCGCAAAACCCTGCAGAAGCAAAGCTCCACCCAAAACAACGCCATAGAGCTGCTAGAGGCGAAGTTGCGGGAAGCGCAGGCCCTGCTGGAGCGGATTAAGCAGGGTTAGACCCTATGCTGGAAAGGTGCAGAGGGTTGTCGCCAAACCAGGCAAGGAGAAAAAGGTGCGCAACTTCTACCCCGGCCTCTTCGCCGACGAGCTGGCCGAGGCGCCCCCAAACCCCGGGGTGGTGCGGGTGTGCTCGAGCCAGGGCGAGCCCCTGGGCACGGGCTACTACGACCCCCAGAGCCGGGTAGCGGTGCGGGTCTACCGCTTTGAGGAGGGTCCCCTCGACCGCGCCTTCTTTTTCGGCCGCTTCCAGCGGGCCCAAAAGCGGCGGGCCGGGCTTGGCCCCTGCCACCGGCTGGTGCACGCCGAGGCCGACGGCCTGCCCGGGCTGGTGGTGGACCGCTTCGGTGGGGTGCTGGTGGTCCAGGTGCGCAACCGGGCCATGGAGGCCCTGCGCGGGGTGTGGCTCCCCGCCCTGATCGAGGCTACCCAGCCCGGGGGCATCTACGAGCGCTCGGATGTGGAGGCCAGGCGGCTGGAGGGGCTGGAGGAGCGGGTCGGGGTGCTCTATGGGGTGGTGCCGCCGGTGCTCGAGGTGGAGGAGGACGGGCTTCTCTTCCCCATTCCCCTGGCGCTGGCCCAGAAGACCGGCTTTTACCTGGACCAGCGGGAGAACCGGCAGCGGCTGGAGGCTATGGTGCGGCCCGGGGAGCGGGTGCTGGACGTCTACAGCTATGTGGGGGGGTTCGCCCTGCGGGCCGCCCGCCAAGGGGCCTATGCCCTGGCGGTGGACAAGGACCTGGAAGCACTCGGGGTGCTGGACCGCACAGCCGCCCGCCACGGCCTGCGGGTGGACATCCACCAGGGCGAGGCCCTGACGGTGCTAAAGCGGCTACTGGCGCAGAAAACTCCTCCCTTCCACCACGTACTGCTCGACCCCCCCACCCTGGTCAAGCGGCCCGAGGAGCTGCCCCGGGCCAAGCGCCACCTGGTCGAGGTCCTGCGCCTCGCCCTGAGGCTCTTGGCACAGGAGGGGTGGCTCTGGCTCTCTAGCTGCTCTTACTACATCGGCCCCGAGGAGCTGCTCGAGGTGGCCCGCCGCGCCGCCGCCGACGAGGGCCGCCGCCTGCGGGTGCACGCCCTCACCCACAACCCCCCCGACCACCCCTGGAGCCTGCACGTACCGGAGTCACTTTACCTCAAGACCCTGATCCTCCAGGACGACCCCCTATAGACCCTAGCACACCGCATCGGTGGGCTTGGGGTTCGCCAGACCAAACCAGGGGCGCAGCCAAAGGCCCACCCCGGTGCCCAGCAGGGCCATGCCGAGCCATACCCAGCCATGCAGGCTGAAGGAGGCCACCCCACCAATGTAGGCCCCGATGTTGCAGCCGTAGGACAGGCGGGCCCCATAACCCATCAGCAGTCCACCCACCACGGCGGCCAGCACCACCCTGCCGCCCAGGCGGGGATTCTTACCGAACAGCCCCGCCAGCGAGGCGCTCAAAAAGGCCCCCAGCAAAATGCCCAGGTTGGTGAGGGTCGTGGGATGGCCCAGCGGGGTGAGCGCCAGGGGCGACTGACCGTTCCAGTAGGTCCAGAAGGCCGGCTCGGCCAGGCCCAGGGCCTCCACCGCCTGCGAACCCCAAAGCGTAAGCCCGGCCGTTACCCCCCAGGGCCGCCCGCTCACGTAAAGCACCGCCGCGTTCAAAAGGGCCAGCACCAAGGCTGCTACCCACAAGGGCCAGCTTCCCCGCAGCACCCGGGCCCACCCCACGGCCCCCTCAGGGGCCTTCAGGGGCGGGGGCTGCCGCCTGCGAATTACCCACTCGGCCAGAAGAGCCAGGCCCCCCACCAAAGCCAGGGTCAGGGCCAGCGCCCCCCCAAGGCCCAGGTGCTCAGCCAGGGAGATGGGCGGAAGGCTGCCCGTTGCACCAGGCCCCATCGCCCAAAACTCCCAGTTCCAAGCCCCTATCACCGAGCCGGCTATAAAGCTGACCAGGGCGATAAAACCCACCAGGCTGCCGCTGCCGGTGGCATATAGCGTTCCTGAGGCACAGCCTCCGGCCAGTTGCATGCCTATGCCGAACAAAAAGGCCCCTATAAGCAGCCCTGGCCCAATGGGGGCCAGGTACCCCGCCAGCGGCTGGCCCCCAAGCCCCTGGCCCAGGGCAAAGAGCAGGGCAAAAAGCGAGGCTGTGACCGCCAAAAGCAGCATGTGGGCCTGCAAAGCCCGCCCCTGCCCCACGCTCAAAAGCTGGCGGAAAGCCGAGCTGAACCCAAAGCGGGCATGAAACAGGGTGAAGCCAAGCCCCACCCCCAAAAGCAGCAACAACCCCTGAACCGGTGGTAGCTGGCTCAACCCCCAGCCCAGCCCCAGCAGCCCTAGGGCCACCAGGCCGTACTGCGGCCGAAGTCCCGCTTGCCCCGGTAAAGTGCGTACCTCTCCGCTTCTGCGCAACAAAGACATACCCTAAAGCCCTCCTGGCCACTTTCCGCCCCGCGCGAGGCGGCAGTGGAAGACAGGCTAGCATAAATGACAAACTTTGTAAACTTATGGCCTTCTCTTGACCCCCACCCCAACCCGTGATAGCTTCCCTCGCAGGACACACCGCGTGTCCTGGCTGCTTTGCCAGGTCGACAGGCCTGGACGCTTCCGCTAGGAGGCGTTGGGGGAAGACCGGTGCGAGTCCGGCGCTGTCCCGCAACGGTAACCGGCCCCGTCCGGAAGCCCGAGTACCCACCCAGCAGCCCTCCCCCCAAGCCCTCGAGGTAAGGGCAAAGGTGGTGATGCCTGTGGACCCCTAGGAAGACACCGTAAAATCTGCGGCCCGCACCCGGGCTGCTTGGCTGGCGTTTCGGCGTAGTTGGTTCTCTTTTCTTAGAGGAACGAGGAAGATGCAGGTAAGAAGCCTAGCCTTTGGTCTGCCCCGCCTGGGCCCAGAAAGGGAGTACAAGGGACTTTTAGAGGGCTACTGGTCCGGGAAGAAAAGCCGAGAAGAGCTGAAAAAGGGCCTGGAGAGCCTGGAGGCCCGCCGTCTGGAAGCCTACCGCGCCCATGTGGACCTCTACCCCGTGGGGGAGATGAGCCTCTACGACCCCCTCCTGGACCTGGCAGTGATGACGGGGATTTACCCCATAGACCCCGGGGACCCAGAGGCCTACTATGCCCTGGCCCGGGGCAGGGAGGCCCTTCCCCTCAGGAAGTGGTTTGGCACCAACTACCACTACCTTTCCCCCCGCCTCCCTGAAAGGCCCAGCTACCGGCCCCACTGGAACAAATCCCTGGAGGCCTACCGCCGCCACCCAGAGGGCCTGCCCCACCTCCTTGGGCCCTACACCCTCCTGCGCCTGGCCCAAAATCCCCCAGAGGACCCCAGGACCCACCTGGAGGCCCTGGCCCAGGCTTACGCCCACTTCCTGGCGGAGCTCCGGGAGGCGGGCGCCCCCATGGCCCTTCTGGAGGAGCCTGCCTTGGGCTTAGACGGGGCCGAGGCCCATCTGGCCCACCTGGAGGGGGCTTACCGCCGCATGTTGGAAGCCTTGCCCCTGGTCCTCCTCACCCCCTACCTTTCCCCCAGGGCGGCCCTTGGGGAAAGGCTCTACGCCCTGCCCTGGAGGGGGGTGAGCCTGGACCCAAAGGAGGTGGCCTGGGAACACCTGCCCCGCCTGGGCCCCACCCCGGTCCTGCAGGTGGTGGAGGGGCAGGGGGTATGGCGCACTCCCCTTCTGGAGCTGGCCGAGAGGATTGGGAGGGCTTTGGAAGGCGGGGCTAAAGAGGTCTGGCTTGCCCCCCGGGCTCCCCTCTACCACCTGCCCTGGGCGGTGGGCGCCCCGCCCATGGGCCTTCAGGGCCGCCTGGCCTTTGCCCTGGAGCGCCTCCACGAGCTTTCCCTCCTCTCCCGCATGCTCCGGGGGGAGGAGGCGGCTTGGGAGGAGGCCCGGGCCTGGCGCCCCCCAGGGGAGCCTCCCCGCTTCCCCAAGCCCACCCTTCCCCCAAGCCCCAGGCCGCCCAGGGAGGAGAGGGTCCGAGCCCAAAAGGACCTGGCCCTGCCCCCCTTCCCCACCACCACCATCGGCAGCTTTCCCCAGACCCAGGACCTCAGGGCCCTGAGGGCCAAACGCCGGGAGGGGAAGGTGGGCGAGGAGGCCTACCAGGAGGCCATCCGCCAGGCCATCGCCCGGACCATCCGCTTCCAGGAGGAGCTGGGCCTGGATGTGCTGGTCCACGGGGAGCCTGAGCGGAGCGACATGGTGGAGTTCTTCGCTGAGCGGCTGGAGGGCTTCTATACCCACCCCTCCGCCTGGGTCCTTTCCTACGGGAGCCGGGTCTACCGCCCTCCCATCCTGGCGGGGCCGGTGCGCCGGCGGCGGCCTTTGGTGCTGGAGGAGCTGCGGTATGCCCAAAGCCTCACCCCGAAGCCCGTGAAGGCTATCCTCACAGGGCCCATCACCCTGGTGGGCTGGAGCTACCTCCCCGAGGGCGTGAGCTTTGCTGAGACGGTCCTGAACCTGGCTGAGGCCTTAGGGGAAGAGGTGGCGGAACTGGAGCGGGCGGGTTTCCGCTTCCTGCAGATAGACGAGCCGGCCCTCCTGGAGAAGATGCCCCTCCGCACGGAGGAGCAGCCGGCCTATTTGGAATTGGTGCGGGAGGCCTTCTGGCGCACCGCCCGGGTGGGGCCCGGGGTGCAGGTGCACCTCCACCTCTGCTACTCGGACTACGCCGCCCTGAGGCCCTTCCTGGAGGCCATGGAGCCCGATGTGGTGAGCCTCGAGGCCGCCCGCCAGGACCCCCGCTTCCTGGAGGTCCTCTCTGGCCTAGGGCTGGCCTTGGGCCCAGGGGCCTTTGACGTGCACTCCCCTCTTCCCGTCTCCCCAGAGGAGATGGCGGAGCGCCTGCGGGCCTACGCCCGCTACTTCCCCCGGGGGCTTTGGGTTAACCCCGACTGCGGCCTCAAGACCCGGACCTGGCCCGAGGTGGAGGCCAACCTCAGGGCCATGGTGGAGGCCGCCCAAGCCCTGCGGTCTCGCTCGCAGAACTGAAATCCGGCCTACTCCTGCCCCGGCGCTCGTCGCTGGGGCCTCTTCCTCTTGACACAGAGAAAACTCTGGAATAAGTTAGGGCCAACCGACTGGTCAGTAGCGATGGGGTTTGCTGGGCAGGCAAAGGCCCGCACAAGCAACCCCCAGCAGAACCCATCCAGGAGGAGGTTCGGCCATGAGCAGGGTTTGGATAGCAGCTCTCTCGGGTTTCGCGCTTTGGGCGGGAAGCACAGCCTCCGCCCAAACCCTCCGCATCGGTGTGGTGGGGCCCATGGCCTTCGTACAAGGTGAGCACACCTGGCACGGGGCCACCCTGGCGGCGGAGGAGCTCAACCGGGCGGGCGGGGTGCTGGTGGGCAACCAGCGCTACCGGATTGAGTTGGTGCGGGTGGACACCAACGAGATGACCAGCGTCACCGATGCCGCCACCGCAGTGGAGAGGGCCATCACCGCCCAGCGGGTGGACTTCCTCATCGGGGGCTTCCGCAGCGAGGCGGTGCTGGCCATGACCGAGGTGGCCGCGGACTACAAGAAGCCCTTTATCATCACCGGGGCCGCCCTGGACGGCATCCTGGCCGGCCGGGTGGACCGCAACTACGAGCGCTTCAAGTACCTCTTCCGGGTGAGCCCCACCAAGTCCAGCGACCTGGCCCGTACCTCCCTCCTCCTCCTGGGGGAGGTGGTGCAGGCGGTGCGGCGGGACCTGAGGATTGAGCGGCCCAAGGTGGCCATCCTGGCGGAGCGGGCCGCCTGGGCGGACCCCCTGGTGGAGACCGCAAGCCGCCTCATCGCCGCCCCCCCGCCCCAGGGGTACGGGGCGGAGGTAGCGGGCACCTGGCGGCCCTCGGCCACGGCCACCGACGTGACCCCGGAGCTCACCGCCATCCAGCGGGCAGGGGCCCAGGTGATCTTCACCGTGCTCTCCGGCCCGGTGGGGGTGCCCTTCGGGCGGGATTGGGGCCGGCTCAAGATCCCCGCCGCCGCCGTGGGCATCAACGTGGAGGCCCAGCAGGAGACCTGGCTCAAGGCCACGGACAACCTGGGGGCCTACGTGGCCACCCTGAACACCCTGGCCCCGGCCGTGGCCATAAGCCCCAAGACCATCCCCTTCATCTCCAACTTTCAGGCCCGCTTCAAGCAGTTCCCCATCTACACCGCCAGCGGGGCCTACGGGGCGCTTTACATCCTGGCCGAGGCCCTGAACCGGGCGGGCACCACCGCCGCCGATGCGGTGGTGCGGGCCCTCGAGGCCACGGACTACACGGGTCCTGCGGGGCGCATCGTCTTTGACAAGACCCACGACGTCACCTGGGGGCCCGGGTACACCACCGGGCTTGGGGTGCAGTGGATCGGCGGGCGGATGCAGGCCTTCTGGCCCAGGCAGTGGCGGGTGGGGAACCAGACGGTGAGCTACGCGGGGGTGCAGCCCTACCAGCTTCCCCCCTGGGTGGTGGAGGCCTGGAGGCGGTAGATGCTTTCCGCCATCCTGGTCAACGGCCTGGTGCTGAGCGGCATCTACGGCATGCTGGCCCTGGGCTTCGCCCTCACCTACGGGGTGGCCCGCATCCTGAACCTGGCCCACACCGCCTTCTACATGGCGGCCGCCTACGGGCTCTTCTTCTTCCTGGGGCGGATGGGCTTTGCCCCTGCCGCCCTTTTGGCCTCCTTGCTGGTGCTCCTCATCGCCCTGGCGGCCTACAAGCTCCTCCTGGAACCCCTGAGGGAGCATGAGGCCACGGTCCTCATCGTCACCATCGCCCTGGCCCTCCTCCTGCAGGAGGTGGTGCTCCTCCTCTTCGGGGCCCACTTCCGCTCCGTGCCCGCCCTCCTGCCGGGGTTCGTGGAGGTGTTTGGGGTACGGGTGGCAGAGCAGGCCCTTCTGGCCCTCCTCTTCGCCGGGGTGGTCCTCCTCCTGGCCTGGGTCTTCCTGAAGGGGACGCGGCTTGGCCTGGGCATCCGGGCGGCGGCCCAGGACCAGGAGGCGGCGGAGCTGGTAGGCATCAGCCTCTCCCGGGCAGGGAACTGGGCGGTGGGGCTTGGGGGCCTCCTGGCCGCCTTGGCCGGGCTGGCGGTGGCCCCCATGGCCACCCTCGAGCCCCACATGTGGAACGCTCCCCTGCTGGTGGTCCTGGCGGCGGTGGTCCTAGGGGGGCTAGGGAGCCTGCCCGGAGCCCTCCTAGGAGCAGTGGTCCTGGCCTTCGCCGAGGTGATGGTGGTGAACCTGGTGCCGGGCGGGGCCTTTTTGCGCACGGCGGTGGCCCTCCTCATCCTGGTGCTGGTCCTGGTCTTCCGGCCCGAAGGGCTCTTCGGGACGGCCTTCGCGGAGGAGCGATGACGAGCCCCTTGCGCATCTGGTCCCTTCCCTGGACCCTGCGCTACCTAAGGCACGAGGTCCTGGCCCTTCCTGGGCGCACCGCGGCCCTCCTCTTCGTCCTCTTCCTCCTCCTCTTCCCCCTCTTCAGCCAGGACCCCTACCTCCTCAGGGTCCTCACCCTCACCGCCCTCTTCGCCCTTTACGCGGCGAGCTGGGACCTGCTTTCCGGGTATACCGGCCAGGTGAGCCTGGGGCACGCCTTCTTCTTTGGCCTGGCTGGCTACGCCTCCGCCATCCTGGGCCGGGAGCTGGGCCTTCCCCCGGCCCTCACCATCCCCTTGGGGGCGCTTCTCGCCACCCTGGCGGGGGTCCTGGTGGGCCTCCCCTCCCTGCGGCTTCGGGGGCCCTACCTCTCCCTGGTCACCCTGGCCTTCCCCATCATGGCCACGGGGCTCATCTTCCTCTTTCCCCGCTTCACCGGGGGGGAGCTGGGGCTTTCGGGCCTGCCCCGCCTGGGGCAGAGCCGGCTGGAGGAGTACTACCTGGTGGTGGGGATTTTCCTCCTTTCAGTCCTCTTCCTGTGGAAGCTGGCGGGCTCCAGGGTGGGCCTCTTCTTCCACGCCATCCGGGAGGACGAGGTGGCGGTGCGCATGGTGGGGGTGAACACCGTGCGCTACAAGCTCCTAGCCTTCGCAGTAAGCGCCTTCTTCGCGGGGCTGGCCGGGGGCCTGCACGCCCACTACCTCCGGGTGGCGGGGCCGGATAGCCTCTCCCTCTTCAACTCCATCCAGCCCGTAATCTGGTCGGTCTTCGGCGGCATCGCCACCATCTATGGTCCGGTGGCGGGGACCTTCCTCCTCTTTCCCTTCCTCGAGGCCCTGCGGGTGGCCGAGGAGCTCCGCATGCTGGCCTTCGCCCTCCTCATCCTCCTGGTCATGCGCTTCCTGCCCCAGGGGGTGGTCCGGGGGGCCTTGGAGCGGCTGGAGGAGGAGTGCCCCCGGTGCAAGGTGAAAAACGCCTTCACCCGTAAGGCCTGCCGGGCCTGCGGGGTGCCCATGCACCTGGAGACTAGGGAGGTCAAGCCATGACCCAGACCCTCTACTGGGAAAGGCCCTGGCTCCGCTTCTACCCCGCCGGGACCCCTGAGGGGGTGGAAGTACCCGGGGGAAGCGTGAGCGCCAGGGTGGCCGAGGCCTTCCATGCCAGGGCAAAAGAGGTGGCCCTCCTCTACTACGGCAGGGCCTACCGCTACGGGGAGCTTCTGGAGGGCATCCAGCGCTTTGCCGGGGGGCTTAGGGGCCTGGGGCTTAGGCCAGGGGACCGGGTGGGGCTCTATCTGGCCAATAGCCCCCAGTTCGCCCTGGCCTACCTGGGCGTCCTCTGGGCCGGGGGGGTGGTGGTGCCGGTGAGCCCCCTCTACACCTCCCACGAGCTCCGCCACCAGCTCACGGACTCGGGGGCCCGCTTCCTGGTGGTGCAGGACGCCCTCCTGGAAAACGCCCTGAAGGCGGGGGTAAGCCTGGAGGGGGTGATCGTGGCCTCCCCCAGGGAGGCCCTGCCCGCCTGGCAGCGGCTTTTCGTGCGCCCCCTCTCCGTGCCCAAGGGGCCGGGCATCCTCCCCTTTGCCCACCTCCTGCGGGCCGACCCCCTTCCCGTCCCGGAGGCCCGCACCGGGGAGGACCTGGCCGCCTTGCCCTACACGGGGGGGACCACGGGGCTCCCCAAGGGGGTGGAGATCACCCACGGCAACATCCTGGCCGCCCACCGCATGGTCCAGAGCCTGAACCCCTTCACCCAGGGGAACACCCTCCTGGCCTTCCTGCCCTTCTACCACATCTACGGCCAGGTGGTCCTCCTCCTGGGAGGGCTCCTTTCCGGGGCCCGGCTGGTGGTCTTCTCCACCCCGGACCCCGACTGGATCCTGGAGGCCATGGTGCGCTACCGGGCCACCCACTTCTTCGGGGTGCCCTCCCTCTACGAGGTCCTGCGGGACCACCCCAAGAGCCACTGGGTGGACTGGAGGCGGCTAGAGGTGGTGGTGAGCGGGGCCGACACCCTGCACGAGGCCACGGCGGAGGCCTTCGCCAGGCGCACGGGCCGGGAGATCGCCGAGGGGTACGGGATGACGGAGACCACCTCGGTGAGCCACATCAACCCCCGGGACCGGGTCAAGCGGGGTTCCTTCGGCATCCCCCTCCCCGGCATCCAGGCCCTGGTGGTGGACCCCGACACCCTGGAGCCGGTGCCCGTGGGGGAGGTGGGGGAGCTGGCCCTGGCCGGGCCCAACGTGACCCGGGGGTACTGGCGGCGGGAGGAGGAGAACGCCCGGAGCTTCTTTACCCAGGAGGGGGTGCGCTTCTTCCGCACTGGCGACCTGGTGCGCATGGACGAGGAGGGGTACTTCCACTTCTACGACCGGGCCAAGGACATGATCAAGTACAAGGGCCGTCCGGTCTTCCCCCGGGAGATTGAGGAGGCCCTGCGGGCCCACCCCCTGGTGAAGGCCGCGGGGGTGGTGGGGGTGCCCGACCCCAGGGTGGGGGCCTACCCCAAGGCCTACGTGGTCCTGGAGCCGGAGGCCCGGGGCAAGGTAACGGAGGAGGACCTCCTGGCCTTCTTAGCGGAGCGGCTTGCCCCCTACAAGCTCCCCAAGGAGATTGAGTTCCGGGGCGAGCTTCCCAAGACCGACGTGGGCAAGGTCTCCCGAAGGGAGCTCAGGGAGGAGGTGGAGGGTGGGGCTGCTTGAGGCCCAGGGGCTTTCCAAGCGCTTTGGGGGCCTCCAGGCCCTCTACAAGGTGGACCTAAGGGTGGAGGAGCGGGAAATCGTAGGCCTCATCGGCCCCAACGGGGCGGGCAAGACCACCCTATTGCGGCTTCTCCTGGGCATCCACCGCCCGGACGAGGGCCGGGTGGTCTTCAAGGGGCAGGAGATCACCCACCTGCCCACCTGGGAGCGGGTGGGGCTGGGCCTGGCCGCCACCTTCCAAAACCCCAGGCCCCTGCGGCGCCTGCCCGTGATCGCCAACGTGCTGGTGGCCGCCTACGGCCCCCGGGGAGGGCGGAAGGGGGACTGGGTGAAGCGGGCCGAGGCCCGGGCCCTGGACGCCCTGGAGTTCGTGGGCATCGCCGACAAGGCCAAGGAGCCCGCCTCGGTCCTCTCCCAAGGGGAACTGAAGCGGCTGGAGATCGCCCGGGCCCTGGCCACGGAGCCTGAACTCCTCATCCTGGACGAGCCCTTTGCCGGGCTGACCCCGGTGGAGACCGAGCTTCTGGCCAAGTCCTTGGCCCGCCTGAGGAAGGGGGGGCGGTTTGGCCGGCTCCACAGCGAGGGGTGCGCCATGGTGATCATTGAGCACAAGCTCTCGGAGCTCTTTAAGATCGCCGACCGGGTGGTGGTGCTCAACTTCGGCCAGGTGCTGGCCGAGGGGCGGCCGGAGGCCATAGCCCAAGACCCGCGGGTGATGGAGGCCTACCTGGGGGAGGGGGCCCATGCTTGAGGTGAAGGGACTTTCCCTGCTCTACGGCAAGGCCCAGATCCTCTTCGGGGTGGACCTGGAGGTGCGGGAGGGGGAGCTGGTCTGCCTGGTGGGGCCCAACGGGGCGGGCAAGACCAGCTTCCTCCGGGCCATCTCCGGGCTGGTGCGCCTCGAGGCCTGGCTCCACCGGGGCACCAAGGCGGGGGACATCCGGCTTATGGGGGAGGTGCGCTTCCTGGGCCAGCGGATAGACCCGCTCCTCCCCCACCAGATCGCCCGGCTGGGCCTGGTGCTCTGCCCGGAAAGGCGGCGCCCCTTCAAGGAGCTCACCGTGGAGGAAAACCTCCTGGCGGGAGGGCTTCTCCTGCCCAAGGGGGAGGTGAAGCGGCAGCTTAGCTTCGTCTACGAGCTCTTCCCCAGGTTGGCGGAAAGACGGGGGCAAAAGGCGGGCAACCTCTCCGGGGGGGAGCAGCAGATGCTGGCCATCGGCCGGGCCCTCATGGGCCGCCCCCGGCTTCTGGCCATTGACGAGCCCTCCACCGGCCTGGCCCCCAAGGTGCGGGCCCTGGTGTTTGAGCAAATCGCCCGCGTGCGCCAGGAGGGGATCACCGTGCTCCTGGTGGAGCAGGAGGCGGCCCGGGCCCTGGCCCTGGCCGACCGGGCCTACGTGCTCTCCAATGGCCGCCTGGTACGCCAGGGGCCGGCGGCAAACCTCCTAGAGGACCCCCAGTTCCAGCGCACCTACCTGGGCCTTTAGAAGACGGGGACCGGAGTGGGGTCCAGGAGGACCTCCAGGAGGAAAGGCCCCCGGGGAAGCCCCGCCAGGGCCTCCTCTAGCTCCGCCTGGGTGGCCACCCGCCGGGCCGCCACCCCGAAGGCCTGGGCCAGGAGGACGAAGTCCACCCCCGTGGGGGCCAGGCCCGGGACCTCCGCCCCCCGCCCCGGGTAGAGGCCCTCCGCCAGCCCCTTGAGGATGCCGTAGCCCCGGTTGTTGAGCACCACGAAGAGCACGTCCAGGCCCTCCGCCTGGGCGGTGTGGAGGGCCTGGGGGGCAAACAGGAAGGAGCCGTCCCCCACCAGGGCCGCCGCGGCCTCCCCCGCCAGGGCCGCTCCCACCGCTGCCGCCGGGGCGTAGCCTAGGCCCCCGCTGGCCGCGTGCAGGTACCCCCCCTCCCGCCTCAGGACCCGGCGGAAGGGGGGGCTTAGGGAGATGGCCTCGTCCACCAGGAAGCGGCCCGACAGGGCCTGGGCCAGCCGGGCCACCGCATAGAGGGGGTTCAGGCCCAAAGGCCCTTCAGCGGGGGGAAGGGAGGAGGGGGGCCTTGGGGAAAGCTCCCCTTCCCGGGGGGCTACCCCCCGGGCCAGGAGGCGGAGGGCCTGGGCCACGTCCCCCAGGTAGACCCCCTGGGCCTCGGCCTTGGCCGCCTCCCAGGGGTCATCGGTGAGGAGAAGGACCCGGGTGCCCTGGGGAACGGGGGAGGCCGGGGAGTAGGGGTAGCGGAGGAAGCAGGGGGCCCCCACCACCAGGACCAGGTCGTGGGGGGCCAGGAGGGCCTGGAGCCGGGCCGCCACCGGGGGCAATACCCCGCGGTAGAGGGGGTGGTGGGTGGGAAAGGGGTGCCGGGGGCTGATGGGGTCGGAAAAGACGGGGGCCTTGAGGGCCTCGGCCAGGGCCAGGGCGGCTCCCCGGGCCAAGGGGGTATCGGCCCCCGCCCCCAGGACCAGGGCCGGGCTTGCCGCCTGGGAAAGGGCTGCCAAAAGCTCCTCCAGGCCCTGGGGAGGGCCGGGGGGGTGCAGGGCTCTGAGCCTGGGGGGCGGGGCCTCCTCCTCCCAGAGGTCCATGGGGAAGACCACCACCACCGGCCCCTTGGGTGGGGTGAGGGCCAGGTGGTAGGCCCTCTCCAGGGCCTCGGGCACCTCCTCCGCCCGCTCCACGGGGAAAGCGGCCTTGACCACGGGGCGGGCCATCTCCACCAGGGGCCCGGCCAGTAGGGGCTCGTGGAAGAGGTGGCGCCGGTCCTGCTGGCCCACGGTGACCAGGAGGGGGGAATGGTTCTTCCAGGCGGTGTAGAGGGCCCCCATGGCGTTGCCCAGGCCAGGGGCCGCGTGGAGGTTCACCAGGGCCGGCCTACCGCCCGCCTGGGCGTAGCCGTCCGCCATGGCCACCACCACCCCCTCGTGGAGGCCCAGGATGTAGCGGGCGGTGGCCTCGAGGCCCAGGAGAAAGGGAAGCTCCGTGGAACCGGGGTTGCCGAAGACCAGGGAAAACCCCCGCTCCCGAAGCCAGAGGTGGGCACTCTCCCGCGCTTTCATCTGGCCCCCTAAGCCGGAGCGGCCCCGATGGTGCGCCCCCCGTCCACGAAGAGCACCTGCCCGGTGATGAAGCTGGACTCGTCCGAGACCAGGAAGAGGGCCGCCTGGGCCACCTCCAAGGGCTTCCCCGCCCGGCCCAAGGGCGTGGCGGCGATGGCCTTCTCCCGCACCTTCTCCGGCACCTTGGCCGTCATGCGCGTCTCAATGAACCCCGGGGCCAGGGCGTTCACCCGGATGCCAAACCGCCCCAGCTCCAGGGCCAGGGTGCGGGTGAGCCCCACCACCCCCGCCTTGGAGGCCACGTAGTTGGCCTGCCCCAGGTTCCCCAGGTACACCCGGGAGCTGGTGAGCACGATGGACCCCGGGTTCCGCTCCCGCATGGCCTCCGAGGCCGCCTGGGCCACCAGGAAGCTCCCCGTGAGGTTCACCCTGAGCACCGTTTCCCAGTCCTCCAGGGGCATCTTCCAGTGGAAGTTGTCCCGGGTGATGCCCGCGTAGTGCACCACCCCGTCCAGCCGGCCGAAGGCCTCCAGGGCCCGCCGGAAGCCCTCCGCCACCGAGGCGGGGTCGGCCACGTCCATGGGCAGGGCCAAGGCCCCCGTGGCCTCCGCCGCCTCCCCCAAGGGGCCTTCCTCCAGGTCGCAGGCCACAAGCCGCGCCCCTTCCTTGGCAAAAAGCTCCAGGGTGGCCCGGCCGATCCCGTGGGCCGCCCCCGTGATGAGCACCACCTTGTCCTTGAGCCGCATCCTACCCCCCTAGAGGGCGGTGGCCCCCCCGTCCACGGGCAAGACCACCCCGGTGATGTAGTCCGAGGCCGGGCTACAGAGGAAGAGCACCGCCCCCCCGAGCTCTCCCGGCTGCCCGGGGCGGCCTAAGGGGAGGGTGGCCTTCAGGTACGCCTCCGCCCGGGGGAGGACCTTCTCCGTCATGCGGGTGGGGAAAAAGCCTGGGGCCAGGGCGTTCACCCTAATCCCCCACCTGCCCCACTTCACCGCCAGGTCCCGGGTGAGGGCAACAAGCCCCCCCTTGGAGGCGGAGTAGCCCACGGCGTCCAGCACCTCGGGGAACTCCCCCTTGAGCCCGGCCACGGAGGCGATGTGCAAAATCTTGCCGTAGCCCCGCTCCTTCATGCGCCGGGCCGCGGCCCGGCTGGCCAGGAAGGCCCCCACCAGGTTCACCTCCAAGACCTCCCGCACCTTCTCCGTGGGCATCTCCAGGCTGGGGGCCCCCCAGCTGATGCCGGCGGCGTTCACCAGGATGGAAAGGGGGCCAAGCTCCCGCTCCACCTGCTCCACCACCCCCTCCACCCGGGCCTCGTCCCGCACGTCCCCCTCCAGGTAGAGGGCTTCCCCCAGGGCCCTCTGGGCCTCCTCAAAGAAGCTAGCCCGCCGGGCCAGGACCGCCACCTTGGCCCCCGCCTCCTTGAGGGCTAAGGCGGCCTCGAGGCCAAGCCCCCGGGAACCCCCCGTCACCAAGGCCACCTTTCCATCCAGGCGAAACTGTTCCAGGTACACGTCAATCTCCTCCTCGCCGGATCATGGTCACGAACTCCCCCTCCTGCACCACCTCGCCCCGCTGGTTCAGCACCCGCACCCGCTGCACCACCACCCCCCGGTCGGGCTTGGAGGTCTCGTGCTTCTCCAGGATCTCGCTTTCCCCCCGCACGGTGTCCCCGATGAAGACGGGCTTCAGGAACTTGTAGTTGCGGATCTCCATCCAGGCGATCACCGTACCCTCAAAGTGCCCCGAGCGCTGCCGCAGGCCGGTGAGCATGGAAAGCACCAGAAGCCCATGGGCGATGCGCTGGCCGAAGGGGGTGGTCTTGGCGAACTCCGCGTCGGTGTGGATGGGGTTGTAGTCCCCCGAGACGCCGGCGAAGTTCACCACGTCCGCCTCCGTCACCGTACGGGCTGGGGTCTGGAACCGCTGGCCGACCTGGAAGTCCTCAAAGTACATGGGCATCACGCCACCTCCTTGCCACCAAACCCCGGGGGAAGCCCCGGGGGTCCCACGATGGAACGGCCCCCGTCCACGAAAAGGGCCTGGCCGGTGATGAAGCTGGCCTCATCGGAGAGGAGAAAAAGCGCCGCCTGGGCCACCTCCAAAGGCCGCCCCGGGCGCTTTAGGGGGGAGGCCTCCACCTCCTGGGCCCAGGACCACTCGGGAAGCCCCGCGGTCATGCGGGTCTCAATGAGGCCGGGTACCAGGGCGTTCACCCGGATTCCCTTCCGGGCCAGCTCCAGGGCCAGGGTGCGCACCAGGCCCACCACCCCCATCTTGCTGGCCGCGTAATGGGCCACGCCCAAGGCCCCTAGGGCGGCCACAGAGCTGGTGAGGACCAGGCTTCCTTCCGTCATCACCTCCCCTGCCTTTTTGGCCACCAGGAAGCTTCCCGTGAGGTTGACCCTGAGGACCTCCTCCCACTCCTCCAGGGGCATCTTCCAGAGGAGGCGGGAACGCGCCACCCCGGCGAAGTGGGCCACCCCGTCCAGGCGGCCGAACTCCTCCAGGGCCTCGGCAAAGGCGGCCTCTACCCCCTGGGGGTCGGCCACGTCCGCGGGGATGGCCAGGGCTTCCACGTCCAGGGAGCCCACCGCTTCCGCCAGGGGCTCGGCCTCGAGGTCCACCCCCACCAGCCTGGCCCCCTCCTTTGCGAAGAACTCCAAGGCCGCCCGCCCAATCCCATGGGCCGCCCCCGTGACCAGGATGACCTTGCCCTCTAGCCGTCCCATCAGCGCACCAGGCTGGCGTAGACCGCGGTGCGGAAGAGCTGGGCGTAGTAGGCCCGCCCCCCAGGGTTCTGCATCATCCAGACCGCCACCAATCGCTCCTTGGGGTCCACGAAGAAGCTGGTGCCAAAGAGGCCCCCCCAGTTGTACTCCCCCGCGCTCCCCATGAGGGGGCTACCCCCATCCGCCAGGCGCACCGCCACTCCCAGGCCAAACCCGTAGCCAGGCCCCGGTAGGTAGGGAGCCCCTCGCTGGAGGGAGGGGAGGTAGAGGGGGCCCAGGTGGTCCGCGGTCATGAGAGCCACGCTCTTGGGGGAAAGGATGCGCCTGCCCTCCAGCTCCCCCCCGTTCAGGAGGGCCTGGAGGAAGCGGAAGTAATCCAGAGCTGTGGACACCGCCCCCGCTCCGCCGGAAAAGCGCTTGGGGGTCTCCCGCACGTTGAGGGCCTGAGGGGTGGGGCTTCGGGTAAAGGGGTCGGTGGCAAAGGGCTCGGCAATCCGGCCCCACTTCTCCCGCGGTACCTGGAAACCCGTATCCCCCATACCCAAGGGGCGGAAGATGCGCTCCTCCAGGAGTTCAGCTAGGCTCCGGCCCGTGACCCGCTCCAGAAGATGACCCAGGAGGTCGGTGGCGTTGCTGTACTCCCAGACCGTGCCTGGCTGGAACTGCAGGGGAAGGCGGGCCAGCTTGCCCACGAACTCCTCCGCCGTCTGGTCTATGGCATCCGCCCCTACCCGGCGGTACTCCTGCTTGACCAGAGAGTCAAAGAAGATGCCGTAGGTGAACCCCGAGGTGTGGCGGAGGAGGTCGTAAAGGGTGATGGGCCGCTGGGCCGGCACCAGTTCCAAGGTGGTCCGGCCCTCCGCCGTCCGCTCCACCCCTACCCGCACCTCGCGGAACTCGGGAAGGTAAAGGGCGATGGGGTCGGTGAGGAAGAGCCGCCCCTCCTCCGCCAGGCTCAAGGCCAGGACCGAGGTGAGGGGCTTGGTCATGGAGTAGATGCGGAAGATGGCCTCCCGGGTCATGGGGGTGCGGGCCTGGGGGTCCAGGTATCCCACGGCCTCGTGGTAGACCACCTGGCCGTTTCTGGCCACCAGGAAGACCGCCCCAGGAAGCCTACCCTGGGCCACCTCCACCTCGAGGCGAGCCTTGAAGGCGGCAAGCCGCCCCAAGTCCACCCCCTCCTGGACCTGGGCCAAGGCCGCCGTGAGCCCCAGGAGCAGGAATCCCAACCCTCTGACCAAAATCCGCATTCCCTACCACCTCCCTCAGGCAAACCCTTTCATCCCCGTGAGGTGCGCCCCGATGATGAGCCTTTGCACCTCGCTGGTGCCCTCGTAAAGGGTGAGGATGCGGGCGTCGCGGTAGAGCCTCGCCACCTCGTACTCCTCCAGGAAGCCGTAGCCCCCGTGGACCTGGATGGCCCGGTAGGCCACCCGGTTGGCGGCCTCGGAGGCGTAGAGCTTGGCCAGGCTGGCCTCCAGGGTGTACCGCTCCCCCTTCTGCTTCTTCCAGGCCGCCTGGTAGGTGAGGAGGCGGCTGGCCTCGAGGTCCAGCTTCATCTCCGCCAGGTGGCTCTGGATGAGCTGGAAGGAGGCCACAGGACGGCCAAACTGCTCCCGCTCCCGGGCATACCGCAGGGAGAGGTCCAAGGCCCGCTGCATGAGCCCCACCGCCCCCGCCGCCAGGGAGATGCGCCCGGTGTCCAGGGTGGCCATGGCGATGCGGAAGCCCTCCCCCTCCCGCCCCAGCACCCGGTCCCTGGGCACCCGCACCCCGTCCAGGAAGACCACCCCGGTGTCCGCCGCCCGGAGGCCCAGCTTGCCCTTCAGGGGCTGGGTCCTCACCCCGTCCCCCCGCTCCACCAAAAAGCAGGTGATGCCCCGGGCCCCGGCCTCGGGGTCGGTCTTGGCGAAGATGAGGAAGACCTCCGCCACGTTGGCGTGGGAGATGAAGGTCTTCTGCCCCTCCAGCACGTAGAACTCCCCGTCCCGATGGGCCCTGGTCCGAAGGCTTGCCGCATCCGAGCCCGAACCCGGCTCCGTGAGGCCAAAGGCCCCCAGAACTTCGCCTCGGGCCAGCCTGGGAACGTAGCGCCGCCGCTGCGCCTCGCTACCAAAGGTGAGGAGAGGGGTGAGGACCAGGCTCTGCTGCACGGAGAGGATGGAGCGGAGGGAGGAGGCCCCCCCAAGCTCCTCCAGGAGGGCGATGTAGGCCCAAAAGTCCAGCCCTGCCCCCCCGAGCTCCTCAGGGACGAAAACCCCCAAAAACCCCAGCTCCGCCATCCGCTCCACCAGGGGCCAGGGAAAGGCCTCCTTGCCCTCGTACTCCCAAAGGACGGGCCGGGCCTCTTCCAAAAACCGACGGGCCAACTCGCGGATTTCCCTGTGCTCAGGCACTTCCATCCTCAAGCCCCCTCAGGATCAGGTCAAAGTACCCCCGGGCCACCTCCTCGGCCCGCAAGGGTCCCCCGGGGTGGAACCAGCGGATCATCCAGTTGAGCATGGAGAGCACCGCCCGCCCCGCCAGGGCCACGTCCACGGGGCGGAAGACCCCCTGGGCCACCCCCCGCCGCAGGATTTCCCGCAGGTTGGCCTCGTGGCGGTCCCGGAGGGCCACGGTCCTGGCCCGGTTTTCCGGGGAGAGGCTTTTGATGCCCTGGAGCAGGGTGACGAAAAAGGCATAGTTCTCCTCAAAGTAGCGGGCGTGGGCCTCCATGAAGCGCAGGAGGGCCTCCTTGGGGTCCTCCACCCGCAAGGCCCCTTCCCCCGCCCGCAGGAGGCCCTCCAGGGCCAGAAGGCTCACCTCAAAGAGGATTTCCTCCTTGCTGCGGAAGTGGTGGTACAAGGCCGCCTTGGAAAGCCCCAGGGCCTGGGCGATGTCCTGAACGCTGGTGGCCTCATAGCCCTTCTCGGTGAAAAGCCTTGCAGCCTCCTCCAGGATGCAGTCGCGGGTGGTGGTTACCATAGCTCACCGACCGGTCGGTAAGCACACAATACCGCCATCCCCCTTCCCCCGTCAAGCTCTTCGCAGGCTTGTCCTCCTCCTGAACCAGATCCAGCCGGTGGCTCCCAGGAGAAGGGGCAAGGCCAGGAGGCTGGTAAGCGTTTCGGGCAGGGCAAGAAGGATGCCCCCTACGACGTAAAGGGGACGGCTCCACAAGGGCAGATGGCCCAGTCCCCAAAGGTAGCCCTCGAGGCCCGCCACCAACAACAGGATGCCCACCGCAGCCAAGGCCAAGTGGTAGGCCACCGAAGCCAGGCTGTCCTGAAGGATCAGAGCTGGCTCAAAGAGGAAGAAAAAGGGGATGAAATAAATCGCCAGGCCTAACTTGACCGCCTCCCAGCTTGCCCCCATAGGGTGAGCCCCTGCCAAACGCGCCGCCAGAAATGCCGCCACCGCTACAGGCGGTGTAATGGCGGAAAGCATCGACCAATAGGCGATGAAAAGGTGCACCCCCAGGGGAACAAACTCCCCCAAACGCACCAAAGCAGGGGCTAGGGTTACAGCTAGGAGTATGTAGGCGGCCACCATTACTCCAGCCATCCCCAGAAGAAAAGCAATGAGCACCCCAACCAGAAGAACCAAATAGAGGTTGGCCTGGCCCGTCTGCACCAAGGCCCCGGTGAGCGCAGGGGCCACACCGGTACCCATGAGGCCAGCCAGGATGAGGCCCACGGGCAGAATGAGGGCAAGCGTCTGGCTGATGAGGGAGGCAGAGGCGACGATCCCTTGGTGCAAGTCCCTAAGACGCACCTGTCCCCGAAGGAGCAAAAGGAGGAAAAGGGCGCCGAGGGCGTAAAAGGGAGCTAGGCGCTCCAAGCGCAGGTAGAGCAGGGCGAAGACCAGGAAACCCAGGACCACGACGAAGGGCAACCCTTCCCGCAGACTATGCCCCAGGGGCGGCAACTCCCCAGGCGAAAGCCCCTTTAGGCCATGCTTGGCCGCGTAGAGGTCCACATGGGCAAAGAGGGAGAGGTAGTAGAGGAAAGAGGGGATGACCGCCGCAACCACCACCTGGCCGTAAGGGACACCCAGGAGGCTAGCCATGACAAAGGCCACCGCACCCATGACTGGAGGCATGAGCACGCCCCCTGTGGAGGCACAGGCCTCCACGCCCGCGGCATAGGCCCGGGGAAACCCCGAGCGGATCATGGTGGGAATAGTGAGCGTCCCCGTGCTGGCCACGTTGGAAAGGATGCTACCGCTTAAACTGCCAAAGAAAGCGCTGGCCACCACGCTCACCTTGGCCGCTCCACCCCGCGTCCAGCCGAAAAGGGCGGAGGCCACCTGGAGGAAGACCTGGCCGGCGCCCATGGCTACCAAAAAGGCCGCTAGAACCAGGAAACCGATGAGAAGTTCCCCTACCGTGCGCACGGGCAGACCCAAAAGGCCTTGAGGGGAGTACAGGGCATAGCCCAAGACCTCCCTCCACGAAAGGGGTGGACCCCATAGGAACCCCGGCATATAGGGGGCGAGGAGCGGATAGGCCGCTAGAAGAACTGTCACCACGACAAAGCCCACACCCCCTACCCGCCTTGCTCCCTCCAAGACCGCAAGGAGCAAAAAGACAGCAGCCGCCAGTTGCCAAAGGGCCTGGGGGTTGGTCCAAGGGCTTAACACCATGGCCGGGCCGTGCCAGGCCAGGAGGACCCCTATCCCCAGGGTGCCTAGACCCAGAAGATAGTCGTACCAACCGGGCCGGCGGTCGGCAGCCCGGGCAGGAAAAAGGAGAAAAGTCAGGGGAAGAAAGAGGGCCAGGAGAAGCCAGTAATAGCTGAAGTCCAAGAGGGCCCTTCCTGTGAGTGGGCTACCGAAGAAGTAATAGGCCACCAGGCCCAGGCCCAGCACCGAGGCCAAGACTACCCAGCCCTTGGCCCAGGCAGGAAGCACACCCCAACGACCTTCCATCCCCATGGCTTAGGGTCTCCAGGCCTCGGAAAAGCGGGGTACACGGTTTTGCTCCAAGAATCCCCGCCAGAACTGTTGCCAAGCCGAGTTAGCGGGATCCACGGGAATACGGCGGGGCTTAGCCACTTCTGCCGCCCGCTCGTAAAGGGTAGCGTACTGATCTGCCAGGCGCAGCGTGGCCTGTTGCTTGCGTTCCATCTCCGGGGTCCAAAGGCCCTTTTCCTTCAGGTAACGGACGGTACCTGGGTGCCAAGGGACAGCCATGTTCTCCGCAATGAACTTGAGGCTTTCCAAAGATTGGAACCGGGCCAGGGCATGTTTTTCACGGTAGAGGGCGAGGTTCTCGTCCCACCATTTGACCAGGTGATAAACCAGCCCCTCGTCCACATCCGCGCGCGTGTAGTAAACGCTAGGGATGACAAACATGCGCACGTTACGGGCAGACTGCACCCCTATGTCGGCTGGACGCACCAGGTTGAGAAGGGGATAGGCCCGTTGCCAACGCGTCAAGCAGGTACGATCCTCCTGAGGGGTGGGAACGGACAGCCAGCGGATCCCCCGAGGGTTGCCCTCCACTTCCACGTTTACGTCCGAGACAGGGGAGGTGAAGGCGATATCGGCTCCGCCCTCTGCGATGACCCGGGAATTGGCGCTGTAGTTGGCCACCGGAACCAGCCGCATCTGCTCCCGGGTAAGGCCACGGCAAAGCAAAAGCCCATCCAGAATGCGGTGGAAATAGGAAAAGGGAGGCCAGGCTATCCTCACTCCAGGACCAACATCCTGAACCCTGCGGTAGGGTGTATCACCCCGGGTCATGAGGCCCCAAGGGGTTAGAATCGCAGGATAAACTACCCGAAGAGGGCCAGGACGGTATCCAGGTTCCCCATCCAGAGCCTCAACCATTACAGTAAGGGGTGCGGAGGTGAACTCCACCCGTCGCTCAAAGAGCCAGGCGGTGATGGAGGGTGTGGCCCCCGGGGAGACGCGAACTTGGACACCCGTGGCCGCTGTGAACTCGGCCGACCAGGCCACTAGGAGAGAGTAGCCAGTGGTTCCCACCTCCGTGGAGCCAAAGAGGATTTGGCGAGGCCAGCGGAAATCCCCTTGGGCTAAAGCGGGCAAGGCCAAAAAAACACCTAGGAACCAAAGCTTCCTAAGCATCCCTACCTCCTTGCCGACCGGGCCACTAAGGCCACCTGGGGCTAGGATTGCACAGGGGATGGATTCCCCACTGACCGGTCGGTAAGCCCACGATACCCTTATTCCGACATCCTCGTCAAGCTGATCGAGGCCTAAAGGCCCCCAACAAGGCTCCAGACCCAGCGAGTCCAAACCCCAACTTCCCCTTTGTGAGGGGCTAGCGCGCAGGACCCTCTCCTCCTCAAAGGAATGCAGGTATGGGCTAGACTCTGAGGCGATGCGCCTCATCGGGGTTGCCACCCAGTTCCGCCTGGGGGAGGGTGTCCCAAGGGCAAGGTTTTGGGGGGTGCTGGAGCCCTATTTGGAAGCCCTCTCCTCCCAGGGCCTGGCCCACGTCCTCCTGCCTCCCCAGCCAAGGGAAGCCCTGGAACGGATTCTCTCCCATCTGGACGGCCTCCTCCTGCCCGGGGGTGGGGACCTGGACCCCGCCCTTTATGGGGAAGAGCCCCACCCCAGCCTAGGGGAGGTAAGCCCGGAACGGGATGACCACGAGCTGTTCCTGGCCCGGTATGCGGCGGAGCGAGGGCTTCCCACCCTAGGGGTCTGCCGGGGCCTGCAGGTGATGAACGTGGCCCTGGGGGGGACGCTTTACCAGGACCTCGAGGCCCAGGGCCTAAAGGGCGTGCAACACTACCAGAAAAGCCCCCCTCCCGCCCTGGCCCACACCCTGCAGCAGGTGGAGCAAAGCCCCCTGAGCAACCTCTTCCCCGAGGGCTTCCGCGTCAACTCCTACCACCACCAGGGGGTCAAGACCTTGGGCCGGGGGCTAAGGCCCCTGGCGGTGGCCCCAGACGGCCTGGTGGAGGCGGTGGCCCTGGAGGGGCATCCCCTCTTCCTGGGGGTACAGTGGCACCCGGAGCTTTTGAGGGGGCATCATCCCCTTTTTGGCCTCTTGCGAGCCTAGCTTTCACCGTCCCAGAGGTTTTCCAGTAAATCCCCTTCCCGCAGCACCTCCCACCCCTCCCCCGTCCAGAGGAGCTCCTTGGGCCTAGGGGTGTCCAGGTAGGTGAGGGCCATGCTCCCCCCGTAGGCCCCAGCCTGGAGGATGGCCAGGGCATCCCCCTCCTGGGGTATGGGAAGACGCACGCCCCGGGCCAGCACGTCCCCCGCCTCGCAGGCCGGGCCTGCCAGGTCAAACTCCCCTTCCGCTTGGGAAGCGTAGAGGGGCAGGACCGGGTGGCGGGCCCCATACAGGGCGGGGCGGAGCAGGGTGGTCATCCCCCCGTCCAGGAGGAGGTACCGCCGCCGTGTTTCCTTGGTGCCCACCACCCGGACCACCAGCACCCCCGCCTCGGCCAGGAGGAAGCGGCCAGGCTCCAGCCAGACCTGGGCGCCGTACAGGCGGGCAAGCGCCTGCATGGGGTGGGAGAGGGCCTTTAGGTCAAGCCCCAGGCCAAACCCACCCCCCAGGTCCAGCACCGCCACCGGCCCCACCTGGGGTAAAAGCCTCTCCAGTACCCGATACCCCTGGAGGAAGTCCTCCACCCTCTCCAAGGCCGAACCCAGGTGCAGGTGAAGGCCCAAAAACCCAAGCCCCCTCTCCCGCAAGGCCCGCACAAGCCCCGGCACCGCCTCAGGCAGGACGCCAAACTGGCTCTCCCCGCGGCCCGTGGCCAGGTGGCTGTGGGTGTGGACGGGCAGGTCCGGGTTCACCCGCAGGAGGAGCTGGGCCTTGGGCAGGTGGCGGGCCACCCGCAAAAGGTCCCCCTCGGAGTCCAGGACCACCACCGGCGGACGTTCCCGCAGGGCCAAAAGGGCCTCTACGGGTTTTACCGGACCATTCCAGACCACTTCCTCGGGCCCAAACCCCGCCCGGTAGGCCCGCAAAACCTCCCCCAAGGAGACCGCCTCCGCCCCCAAGCCCAAGCTCCGAAGGCGGCGAAGCAGGCCCAAACGCGGGTTGGCCTTCAGGGCATAGAAGAGGCGGGCAAAGGGGAAAGCCCGCCGCATGCGGGCCACCTGGGCCACCACCCGGGTCCAGTCGTAGGCGTAAAAGGGGGTGGGCTGGTCCGGAAGGAGAGCGTGCAGGGCCTGTAAAAAATCGGGGTTCAGGGAAGCCTCCATCCCTTTAGCCTAGGCTAAAGGGGATGAGTGAGGTCCTGGAAGGCCGCCTCCTCCTGGCCCAGGGCTGGATCAGGGGCCGGATTTACTTTGGAGAGCGCATTAAAGCCCTGGAGGAAGCCCCCGTGGAAGGCCCCCTCATCCTCCCCGGCTTCCTGGACCTCCACGTGCACGGGGGCGGGGGGCACGAGGTGATGGCCGGAAGGGAGGGGGTGGAGGGCACCACAGCTTTCCACCTCCGCCACGGCACCACCGGCCTCCTCCCCACCCCCCTCACCGCCCCCCTCCCCCACCTGGAAAGGGCCCTCCTGGGCATCCGGGAGGCCATGGCAGGCCCCCTGGGAGAGGCCATCCTGGGGGCCCACCTGGAAGGCCCCTTCCTCAACCCCAAGCGCCTGGGAGCCCAGCCCCCCTTCCCCCTCCCGCCAGACCAGGAGGTGGCCCAGCACCTCCTCTCCCTGGCCCCCGTGCGCGTCCTCACCCTGGCCCCCGAGCTCCCCGGGGCCCTGGGGCTCATCCGCTTCCTGGCCCAAAGGGGGGTCAGGGTGCAGCTGGGCCACACCGCGGCCACCTACAGCGAGGCCCTGGCCGCCCTGGAGGCGGGGGCCTCGGGCTTCACCCACCTCTACAACGCCATGACCGGGCTGCACCACCGGGAGCCCGGGGTGGTGGGCCTGGCCCTGGAGCGGGGGATGTGGGCGGAGCTCATTCCCGACGGCCTCCACGTGCACCCCGCCGCCCTCCGGCTGGCCCTGAAGGCCATCCCCGGGCTCTACTTCGTCAGCGACGCGGTGGCGGCCGCGGGGATGCCGGACGGGGAGTATCCCCTGGGGGGGCACCGGGTGGCCAAGCGGGGGGAGGGGGTGTGGCTGGGGGCTTCCTTAGCGGGGAGCGTCCTCACCCTGGACGAGGCCCTGCGGCGGCTGGTGGCCTGGGGGGTGCCCCTGGAGGAGGCGGCCTGGCGGATGAGCCTCTACCCGGCCCGCTACCTGGGCCTTTCCGACCGGGGGGAGATTGCCGTGGGGAAGCGGGCGGACCTGGTGGTGTTGGACGAAGGGCTCAGGGTCCAGGCGGTCTACCTAGGGGGGAACCGGGTGGGGTAGGCCCTGGCCCAGCTTAAAGGGGCGGCACAAACCGCCCGTCCACCGCCGTCCACCCCCCGTCCACCAGGAAGAGGGTGCCCGTGACGTAGCTGGCGGCCGGGGAGGCCAGGTAGACCACGGCCATGGCCACCTCCTCCGGCCTCCCCCAGCGGCCTAGGGCAGTCTTTTCCGCATAGGCCCGGTACCAGTCGGGGTGGGCCTTGATGGGGGCGGTGAGGGGGGTCTCAATGGGCCCCGGGGCCACGGCGTTGGCCCGTACCCCATAGGGCCCAAGCTCCGCCGCCAGGGCGCGGATGAGCTGGAGAATCCCCGCCTTGGTGGCGGCGTAGACCCCCTGGCCCGGCTCCACCACCAGGGCCCGGATGGAGGCAAAGGCGATGAGGCTACCCCCACCCTGGGCCCGCATGGCCCTGCCCCCGGCCTGGAGGAGGCGGAGGGTGCCTTTCAGGTTCAGGTCCACCACCCGATCCACCTCCTCCTCCGTGTAGTCCAAGAGGGGCTTGCGCACGTTGATGGCCGGGGTGGAAACCAGGGTGTCCAGGCGGCCGTGGGCCTGCACCACCCCTTCCACCAGTCGGGCCGCGGCCTCCTTGTCCCTGAGGTCCAGGGGGTGGGTCTCCGCCTGGCCTCCAGCCCCCAGGAGGGCCTTTGAGGCCTCCCCCGACACCTCCCAGTCTACCAGCACCACCTTGGCTCCGAAGGCGGCCAAAACCTCAGCCAAGGCCCTGCCAATCCCCGAGGCTGTCGCCACCGAATGTTGGCTGATCCCAAGGTGGTGTGCAGCAACGCCAATCCCAGCACTCAAGCGCGTGCAAACATCACAGCCAGGGGTCAGCGTCCCTGGTAAAGTACGGAGCGATGGCCCAGCCCGAAATCCGAGCCGAGATCGAACGGGCCAGGACCCACCTGGCTCGAGGGGAGCCGCTTCGGGCCTTGAGGGTTCTTGACCAAACCTCCTGGGCCGACCTGCACTGGCCGGAGTACTGGCAGCTACGGGCGGAGGCTTTCTTGAGCCTGGGCGAGTTCCGCCACGCGGCCAGCAGCGCCCGAGAGGGCCTGACCGACACCCCAGACCACCTACCCCTGTTGCAGCTCTACACCCAGGCCCTCCTCGAGCTCAAGCAGTGGGATAGGGCCCAGGAAACCCTGGCCCAGGCCTTAGAGCTCTACCCCCACGACTCCAGGCTGCAAGAGCTGGCCCAACAGCTCAAAGAAGGCCTGAAAGCAGGGCCAGAAGCAACCCCTATACCGCGTAAATCCCCCCGCCGGCCCGACCCCGCCCGGCCTGCACCTCCTGAGGGCTGGCTGGTGCCCCTTGTGCTGCTGCTGCTGGCCGCTGGGGTCACGGTCTTTTGGTTATGGCGATACCTGTATTCGTAACGGATTTGCACACGCGAAAAAGTTAGACTTTGGGCATGCACAACCCGATTGGCTCGAGCGAACGGGATTCGGCCCAGTTCAAGCAGAACAAGGACAGCTGGGTGCGGCGCATCGCTGAGTTTCAGGACACCCTGAGCCAGATTCGCCAGGGCGGCGGGCCCAAGGCCATCGAGCGCCAGCACGCCAGGGGGCGGCTCACCGCCCGCGAGCGCATCGCCCGCCTGGTGGACCCCGGCACCCTACCGGAGGAACTCTTCAGCTACGCCGGCTGGCAGATGTACCCCGAGTGGGGGGGAGCACCCGGGGGTGGGGTGGTGACGGCCATCGGGCAAATTGCCGGGCGGGACTGGATGATTATCGCCAACGACGCCACCGTCAAGGCCGGGGCCTTCTTCCCCATCACGGCCAAGAAGGTGATCCGGGCCCAGACCATCGCCCTGGAGAACCGGCTGCCCACGGTCTACCTGGTGGACTCCGCCGGGGTTTTCCTGCCCCTACAGGATGAGGTTTTTCCCGACCAAGACGATTTTGGCCGCATCTTCTACCTGAACGCCCGCATGTCGGCTTTGGGGATTCCCCAAATCTCGGCCATCATGGGCAACTGCGTGGCCGGAGGGGCCTACCTGCCCCTCATGACCGATGCCCTCATCATGACCGAGGGGTCCGGGCTCTACCTGGCCGGGCCCGCTTTGGTCAAGGCGGCCATCGGCCAGGAGGTGAGCTCGGAGGCGCTGGGCGGGGCCCGGATGCACGCCGAGGTCTCGGGCAGCGTGGACTTCTACGAGCCCTCGGACGAGGCGGCCATCGAGCGCATCCGCAGCCTGGCCGCACTCTATGCCAGGCCCACGCTGGCCCCCTGGGCCCAGGAGCGCGCCCCATCAGCCCCTCCCATCTACCCCTCCGAAGACCTCTACGGCCTGGTCTCGCCCGATGGCAGCAAGCCCTACGACGTGCGGGCGGTGATCGCCCGGCTGGTGGATGGCTCGGTCTTCCATGAGTTCAAGGCCGCCTACGGCCAGACCCTGGTCTGCGGCTACGCCCGGCTGGGAGGGTTTCCGGTGGGAATAGTGGCCAACCAGCGGCTCATCATCAAGAAGCCGGGGCGGATCGAGGTAGGGGGGGTCATCTATGCCGAGGCCGCGGACAAGGCAGCCCGCTTCATCCTCGAGGTCAACCAGCGCTTCATCCCCCTCCTGTTCCTGATGGATGTGAGCGGCTTCATGGTGGGGCGGGAGTCGGAGGAGGCGGGCATCATCCGCCGGGGGGCCAAAATGGTCAACGCGGTGGCCAACTCGGTGGTGCCCAAGATTACCCTTATCCTCGGCGGCTCCTTTGGGGCGGGCAACTACGCCATGGCCGGCAAGGCCTATGCCCCGCGCTTCATCTATGCCTGGCCCTCGGCCCAGTACGCCGTCATGAGCGGCAACGCCGCGGCCAAAACCCTGATGGAAATCGAGCTATCCAAGCTCGAGCGGGAGGGGAAAAAACCCAGCGAAGAGGACCTGCTGGCCCTTTACGAGCAGATCAAGGACCGCTACGAGGAGACCCTCGACCCCCGCTACGCCGCCGCACGGCTTTGGGTGGACGAGGTTATCTTCCCCCACGAAACCCGCCAGCGGCTCATCCGCAGCCTCGAGGTCTGCGCCCTCAACCCGGAGCGCGAGACCATGCGGGTCGGGGTCTTCCAGGTTTAGAAGGGCACCACCGAATCGGTCTCCTGCGCCCCGCCCCCGCTCTTGGGGTAGCTGAGGAGCACCTCGCGGTCGGGTACCAGCCGGACCCGCAGCCAGTCCAGCCCCTCCAAAGCCGGAAGGGCCTCCTCCGCCGCCCGCACCCCGCGGGCCTCCACCAAAGCCCATCCCCCGGGCCCCCGCACCTTGAGCTGCACCGGGAGGAGCCCCGTGTGCTCGTCCAGCCGGCTCCTCAAGTCGAGCAGCCGCTCCTCGTCCACCAGGGCCAGGTCGACCTCGAGCTCCAGCACCTTAGGCAGACCCTCCAGCTCGTGGTAGGGGTAGACCTCCTGGGCCACCACCCGCAGGCTCTCCCCCTCGCCATCCGGCTCCACCTCGGCCACCACCAGCACCGCGGCGTCCTCGCTTAGCCGGGGCGAGATGCGCTCGTAGGCCCGGCCAAAGGCCACCACCTCGACAGCCCCGGTCTCGTCGGCCAGGGTGAAGCGCACCAGCATCCCCCCGGACTTGGTGGGCTTGCGCTGGATGCCCTCCACCATCCCGGCCAGAAGCAGCCGCACCTGGCTGCGCTCCCCCTTGAGCTCGCTATAAACCTGGGGCAGCTCCTCGATGGTGCAGCTCGCCGCCTCCCGCAGCCCCGCGTAGCGCGAGAGGGGGTGGCCGGTGACGTAGATGCCCAAAGCCTCCTTCTCCATCCTGAGCTGGGTGAGGGCGTCCAGCCGGGGGCCTTCGGGCAGGGGGGGTTCCTGCGGCTCGCCAAACAGGCCCACCATGCCCGAGTGGGCCCGCTCCCGCTCGGCCTGGGCCCACTTCAGGAGGTCGTCCAGCGCGGCCAGCATGGGGCCCCGGGGGCCAAAGGCGTCGAAGGCCCCGGCCTTGATTAAGGACTCCGCCACCCGCTTGTTGGCCACGGTGCCATCGAGCCGTCTGAGGAAGTCGGCCAGCGACCTGAAGGGCCCCCCGCGCTCCCGCTCCTCCAGGATGAGGCGGGTGGGGGTCTCGCCCACGTTTTTCACCGCCGAAAGCCCGAAAAGCACGCCCTTCTCCAGGGCACGGAAGCTGAAGCCCGAGCGGTTGATGTCGGGCGGCAAAACCTCTACCCCGGCCGCCCGGGCCGCCCGGATGTACTCGGCCACCTTGTCCGAGTCGTGGCGCTCCACCGTCAGCAGGGCAGCGAAAAACTCCACCGGGAAGTGGGCCTTCACATAGGCGGTCTGGTAGGTGAGCAGGGCATAGGCCGCCGCGTGGCTCTTGTTGAAGCCGTAGTTGGCGAAGGCCTCGAGCAGGTCGAAAAGCCGGTCGGCCTCCTCAGGAGGAATGCCCCTCTCCGCCGCGCCCGCCTTGAACTGGGCCCGGTGCTTGACCATTTCCTCCATCTTCTTCTTGCCCATGGCCCGCCGCAGCAGGTCGGCCTCGCCCAGGCTGTACCCGGCCACCGCGGTGGCAATCTGCATAATCTGCTCCTGGTACACAGGAATCCCGTAGGTCTCCTCCAGGATGGGCCTTATGTACTTCTCGGCGTGGGGGAACTGCGGGTAGCTCACCTCCTCGCGCCCGTGGTGGCGGCGGATGTAGGTGGGGATGTTCTCCATGGGGCCAGGGCGGTACAGGGCCCCCAGGGCGATGATGTCGTGGATGCGGCGGGGCTTGATGCCCCGCACCGCGTTGGTCATCCCCGCCGAGTCGAGCTGAAAGATGCCCTTGGTCTCGCCCCGGCCCAAAAGCTCGAAGGTCTTGGCATCGTCCAGGGGCAGGGTATCGAAGTCCAGGTCGATTCCCTTGGACTCCCGTACGATGCGGCGGCACTCCTCGAGCTGCGATAGAGCGCGCAGGGCCAGGAAGTCCATCTTCAAGAAGCCCAGGGCCTCCACCGAGTTCATGTCGTACTGGGTGACCTTGGCCCCGGTATCCCCTGCCCGCATCAGGGGGATGTAGTCCTGCAGGGGCACATCGGCGATGACCACCCCGGCTGCGTGAACGCTGGACTGGCGCGAAAGGCCCTCGAGCCGCTGGGCCACCTCCAGCACCCGCCGCACCAGCGGGTCCTTCTCCATCTCGGCCCGAAGGTCGGGCACCGCTTCGATGGCCTTCTCCAGCGGCATGGGCTTGCCGAAGATGACCGGGATGAGCTTGGCCAGCTCATCGGCCCGCCTCACCGGCAGGCCAAAAACCCGCGCAGCGTCCTTGATGGCGGCCCGGGCCGCGATGGTGCCAAAGGTGCCAATCTGGGCCACCTTATCGTCGCCGTAGCGGGAGCGCACATACTCAATCACCTCACCCCGCCGCACATCCGAGAAGTCGGTGTCGATGTCGGGCATGGAGACCCGGGCCGGGTTCAAAAAGCGCTCGAAAAGCAGGTTGTAGGCCAGCGGGTCCACGTTGGTGATGCGGGTGGCGTAGCAGACCAGACTGCCCGCTGCCGAACCCCGCCCCGGCCCCACCGAGATGCCCGCCTCCTTGGCCCAGTTGATGTAGTCGCTCACCACCAGAAGGTAGCCCGGGAAGCCCATCCGCTCGATTACCGTGAGCTCGTAGACCGCCCGCGCCAGAATGGCCCAGCCGTCCCATTCCTTCACCTGCCCCAGCTCGGGCAGATGGGCCCGGGCCGCCTCCAGGTCCTCCAGGCGGGCCAGCTCGAGGGCCAGCACCTCCCCATCCCCATGGGGCACCGGCCGCCCCAGCCGGCGAAGAAACTCGCGGTAGAGCTCCGGGGTCACCCGGTCGGGGTAGCGCTTCAGCAGCCCGCTGAAGGTCAGCTCGCGCAGGTAGACCGCCTCGGTGCGCCCCTCGGGCAGGGGGTACTTGGGGATGCGGTACTGCACCTTCTTGGGCACCAGCTCCACCTCGCACATCCGCCCAATGCGAAGGGTGTTGTCGAAGAGCTCCTCGAAGCGGCTTCCCCAAAGCTCGCTCTCCTTGGCAAAGGCCTGGCGCATCTCCTCCGGGGTCTTGACGTAGAACTCATCGCAGGGAAACTTCCAGCGGTCGGGGTCCTCCCAGGTGCTTTTGGACTGCACCGCCAGCACCACCGCGTGGGCCTCCGCGTCCTCCTTTCGCACATAATGGCCGTCGTTGGTGGCCACCAGCCCCAGACCGTACTTGTCGGCCAGCTCCTTCAGGACCCGATTCACCTTGCGCTGCTCGGGCAGCCCGTGGTCCTGCACCTCGATGAAGTAGCGCTCCGGGCCAAAGATGGAGAGGTACTCCAGAAGGCGCCTTTCGGCCTCCTCGTAGCGCTCCTGGAGGATAAACTGGGGAATCTCGGCCCCTAAGCAGCCCGAAAGCACGATGAGGCCCGCGTTGTGCTCCCGCAGAATCTCGCGGTCAATGCGCGGCTTGCCGTAAAAACCCTCCAGATAGGCCCGGCTCGCCAGGCGCGAGAGGTTGCGGTAGCCCTCCATATCCTTGGCCAGCAGGGTAAGGTGAAAATACCCCCCATCCAGCCCCTTCCCCTGCTTGCGGTCGAAGCGGCTCTCGGCGGCCACGTAGGCCTCGTAGCCGATGATGGGCTTGACCCCCATCGCGGTGGCCAGCTTGTAGAACTGCACCGCCCCAAAGAGGTTGCCATGGTCGGTCATGGCCAGCATGGGTTCCTCGGGAGAGACCTGCTTGACCCATCGCAGCAGGTCCTCGAGGCGGGCCGCCCCATCCAGCAAGCTGAACTGGGTGTGCTGGTGCAGGTGGGCAAAACAGCAGGCATGGGAAGGGTGGGCATCGCTTCGCATTACGCGCCCATCATAACCCGGCCGGCCTCGTCTTTGCTAAAATCATCCGGTGCAAAGGGTTTTCATCGAAGATATCGCCCGCTACGAGGGCCAGGAGGTTCTGCTGCGCGGCTGGCTCACCAACCGCCGCTCCAAGGGCAAGATTCACTTCCTGCAGCTAAGGGATGGTACCGGCTTCCTCCAGGCCACCGCCCTCAAGGGGGAGCTGGCGGAAGCAGAGTTCGAAGAGGCCGACCACCTCCCCCAGGAGACCGCGCTGGAGGTGCGGGGGCTGGTGCGGGCCGACCCCCGGGCCCCGGGGGGGTACGAGCTCGTCCTGCGGGGGCTCAGGGTAATCGCCCGGCCCAGCCAGGAGTACCCCATCACCCCCAAGGAGCACGGGGTGGACTTCCTGATGGACCACCGCCACCTTCACCTGCGCCACCGCCGGGCCTGGGCCGCCCTGCGGGTGCGGGACGAGCTCGAGCGGGCCATCCACGACTTCTTCCACCAAAGGGGCTTCGTCCGCTTCGACGCCCCTATCCTCACCCCCAACGCCGTGGAGGGCACCACCGACCTCTTCGAGGTGGACCTCTTCGACGGCGAGAAGGCCTACCTCTCGCAGTCGGGCCAGCTCTACGCCGAGGCCGGGGCCCTGGCCTTCGGCAAGGTGTACACCTTCGGCCCCACCTTCCGGGCCGAACGCTCCAAGACCCGCCGCCACCTGCTGGAGTTCTGGATGGTGGAGCCCGAGGTGGCCTTCATGACCCACGAGGAGAACCTGAAGCTCCAGGAGGAGCTGGTGGCCTATCTGGTGGGGCGGGTGCTGGAGGAGAAAAAGCGGGAGCTGGAGCTGCTGGAGCGCGACACCCGGGCCCTGGAGGCCACCGCAGCAGGCCAGTTCCCTCGCCTTACCTACACCGAGGCCGTCGAGCGCATAAACCAGCTGGCCCAGACCAGGCCCGAGCTGGGGCTTGCACCGTTGGCCTGGGGGGAGGATTTCGGGGCCCCCCACGAGGCTGCCCTGAGCCTGGAGTTTGACCGGCCCGTGTTTGTGGAGAAGTACCCCGCTGCGGTCAAGGCCTTCTACATGCAGCCCGACCCCCAGGACCCCCGGCTGGTGCTCAACGACGACCTGCTGGCCCCCGAAGGCGCGGGGGAGATTATCGGCGGTTCCGAGCGCATCCACGACCCCGAGCTTTTACGCCGCAAAATTCAGGAACACGGGCTGCCGGAGGCCGTCTTCGACTGGTACCTGGACCTGAGGCGCTTTGGCACCGTTCCCCACGCCGGCTTCGGGCTGGGCCTGGAGCGCACCGTGCGCTGGATTTGCGGCCTGGAACACATCCGCGAGGCCATCCCCTTCCCCCGCATGTACACGAGGATGCGCCCCTAGCCCGGTATGATTGGGCCGCTATGCGCAGACGGCTGGTGGCAGGAAACTGGAAGATGCACAAGACCCCCTCCGAGGCCCTGGTCTGGTTCCAAGCACTGTTGGAGAAACTCCCCCCTACCGGGGCCGAGCCGGCCCTGCTGGTGCCCTTTACCCACCTGCCCTACGCGGCCCAGACGCTGAAACAGAGGGTGGCCTACGGAGCCCAGGACGTCTCGGCCCACACCGAGGGGGCCTACACCGGCGAGGTCTCAGCCCGGATGCTGGCCGACCTGGGCTGCCGCTACACCATCGTGGGGCACTCCGAGCGCCGCAGCTACCACGGCGAGACCGACGCTTTGGTAGCCGAGAAGGCCCAGCGCCTCCTGGAAGTGGGCATCGTGCCCATCCTCTGCGTAGGGGAGCCTCTGGCGGTGCGCCAGGTGGGTGGGCACCTCGAGTACACCCTGGGGCAGCTCGAGCGAAGCCTGGCAGGGGTCTCTCTCCCCTCCCCCGCGCACCTGGTGGTGGCCTACGAGCCGGTCTGGGCCATCGGCACCGGCCAGACCGCCACGCCTGAGGATGCCGAGGCCATGCACCGGGCCATCCGGGGCTGGCTGGGCGAACGGTACGGAGAGGCCTTCGCCGAAGAGGTGCGGATTCTCTACGGGGGTTCCATCAAGCCAGAGAACGCCGGGGCTCTTTTCCGGGCCCCCAACGTGGACGGGGGGCTGGTGGGGGGGGCCAGCCTCATGCTGGAGGACTACCTGCGCTTGCTTTCGGCCCTGGAGTAAACTCTTGGGCATGGCCCGGCTTCACCCCCGCACCGAGCTTTCCCAGGAAAGCATCTTCGCCCAGATGAGCCGCCTGGCTGCCCAGCACGGCGCCATCAACCTGGGGCAGGGTTTCCCTTCCAACCCGCCGCCCAGTTTCTTGCTCGAAGCAGCCCGGCGCGCCCTGGGTCAGGCCGACCAGTACACACCCCCCACAGGGCTGCCCCGCCTGCGCGAGGCGGTGGCCGCAGACCTCGAGGTCGAGCCCACCCAGGTCATCATCACCGCCGGGGCCACCGAGGCCCTTTTCGCCCTGGCCCAGGCCCTCTACGGCCCCGGCGACGAGGTGGTGATGCTGGAGCCCTACTTCGACGTCTACCTCCCCCAGGCCCGCCTGGCCGGGGCCCAGCCGGTGCTGGTGCCGCTGCGCCTTGGCGAGCGGTGGGAGCTGGACCTGAAGGCCCTGGCCGAGGCCATCACCCCGAGGACGAAGGCCCTTCTGCTGAACCACCCCTACAACCCCACCGGCTCGGTCTTCTCCCACGCCGAGGCCGAGCAAATCGTGGCCCTGGCCCGCCGGCACGACCTATGGATTGTGAGCGACGAGGTCTACGACGAGCTCTACTTCGGCGAGCCGCCCGTCCCGTTCCGCACGCTGGCCCCTGAGCGCACCTTTACCGTGGGCTCGGCAGGCAAGCGGCTCGAGGCCACCGGCTGGCGCATCGGCTGGATCATCACCCCCCCGGGCCTGGCCCCCCAGGTGGCCGGCATGCGCCAGTGGTCCAGCTTCTGCTCAGCGGCCCCGCTGCAGGCCGCGGTGGCCGAGGCCCTGCCCATCGCCCGCCGGGAGGGGTTCTACCAGCAGCTCCGCGAAAGCTATCGAAAGCGCAAAGCGCTGCTCGAGGGAGGCCTCCGGGCCCTGGGGCTCAAAACCTTCTCCCCTGCCGGCACCTACTTCCTCACCGCCCTTCTGCCCGGGGTAGAGGCCGAGGAGCTGGTGAAGAAAGCTGGGGTAGCGGCCATCCCCGGCTCGGCCTTCTACGCAAAACACCCGGCCCCCCCGGGCCTCTACCGCTTCGCCTTCTGCAAGACCGAGGCCGAGATCGAGCAGGCCCTGGAGCGCCTGGCCCACTACCTGTACCGCACGGGGGCTGCGGCTCACCCTGGGCCACCGGGGTTGGGCTAAACTGGGGAGCGTGGACACAGTTCAGTACCTGGACGATACCGGCCGGCCCCTGCAGGCCCTGCCCCTGGGCCCCGAAGAGCTCATACAGGGCTACCGGGCCCTGCGCCGGGCCCGGCACTTCGACGAGAAGGCCGTGCTCCTGCAACGGCAGGGGCGGCTTGGGGTCTATCCCCCCTTCCGCGGCCAGGAGGCGGCCCAGGTGGGGGTGGCCCTCTGCCTGCGGGCTGAACATGACTGGCTTTTGCCCAGCTACCGCGAGACGGCCGCCGCCCTCACCTTTGGCATGCCCATCCACAAGCTCATTCTGAGCTGGCGGGCCGACCCGGCAGGCTGGGGGGCCCCTCCGGGGGTGAACATGGTGCAGTTCTACATCCCCATCGCCACCCAGATCCCCCAGGCCGCAGGGGTGGCCTACGCCCAACGGCTTTTGGGCAAGGATGCGGTGGCCGCGGTTTTCATCGGCGATGGCGGCACCTCGGAGGGCGACTTCCACGAGGGGCTCAATTTTGCCGCGGTGTTCAGCGCCCCCCTGCTGGTGGTGGTGCAGAACAACGGCTGGGCCATCAGCGTGCCCACCCGGAAGCAGATGAAGGTTGAGCGCATCGCCCTGCGGGCCCAGGGCTACGGCATCCCTGGGGTGGTGGTGGACGGCAACGACCTGGTAGCGGTCTGGAGCGTGGCCAAAGCCGCCGTGGAGCGGGCCCGGCGGGGCGAGGGCCCCACCCTGATCGAGGCCCTCACCTACCGTGTGGCCCCCCACACCACCTCGGACGACCCCAGCCGCTACCGCAGCGAGGAGGAAGCCCGCCGCTGGGAGGCGCGCGACCCCATCCGGCGGATGAAAAACTGCCTGCTGCACCTGGGGCTTTGGAGCGAGGAAGAGGAGGCGCGATTGAACGAGGAGCTGGAGGCCGAGTTCGAGGCCGAGCTGGCCCTGGCCGACCGGGCCCCTGAGCCCAGGCCCTGGGAAATTGTGGAACAGGTCTACCAGGAGATGCAGCCCGACCAGCTCGCCGCCTGGCGCTACCTGAGGGGGGAAGCATGATTGCCGAGCGGGAAACGCGGGTACTGAACACCGTTCAGGCCATCAACGAGGCCCTAGACCTGGCCCTGGCTAAAGACCCCCGGGTGGTCCTCTTCGGCGAGGATGTGGGCGCCATGGGGGGGGTCTTCCGGGCCTCGGACGGCCTGCAGCAAAAGTACGGCGAGAAGCGGGTCTTTGACACCCCCCTGGCCGAGAGCGCCATCGTGGGCTTCGGGATTGGGCTGGCCATGGCCGGGCTGCGCCCCATTGCCGAGATTCAGTTCGCGGGGTTCCTCTACCCTGCCCTCGACCAAATCCTCTCCCACCTGGGCCGGATGCGCCACCGTACCCGGGGCCGCTTCACCATCCCCATGGTCATCCGGGCGCCCTACGGGGGGGGCGTGAGAACCCCTGAGCAGCACGCCGACAGCCCCGAGGCCCTGCTCTGCCACGTGCCGGGGGTGAAGGTGGTGATTCCCTCGAGCCCCGAGCGGGCCAAGGGCCTTCTGCTTGCAGCCGTCGAGGACCCCGACCCGGTCTTTTTCCTAGAGGCCATCAAGCTCTACCGCGGGGCCAGAAGCGAGGTGCCCGAGGGCTACTACACCCTGCCCATAGGCAAGGCCCGGGTGGTGCGGGAGGGCCGCGCGGCCAGCCTCTTTTGCTATGGAGGGATGGTGGAGGTCTGCCAGAAGGCCGCCGAGGTGGCAGCGCGAGAGGGGGTGGAGCTTGAAGTGGTGGACCTGGAAACCCTGGTACCCCTCGACACCGAGACCCTTCTGGAATCGGTCAGGAAGACTGGCCGCGCGGTGGTGGTCTACGAGGCCATGCGCACCGGCGGCTTCGGGGCCGAGGTTGCAGCCCGCATCGCCGAAGAAGCTCTGGACTACCTGCAGGCCCCCATCGTGCGGGTGGCTGGCTGGGACGCCCCATACCCACCTTTCAGTGCGGTAGAAAACCACTACCGCCCCGATGCCAAGCGGGTGCTGGAGGCAGTGCGGCGGGTGCTAACCCATTAGCAGGCTCAGGGCGCCGGCAGCAACAAAAGCCCGCCGGGATGCGGCTGCATGTGCGCGAAAGTCTGAACGCGCTGAAGCAGAGCCTAGCCACGGGGCTGGGGCCCCTGGCGGTCTAAAGACCCTCCACCGGGTCCTGCTCCAGGGCCCGTATTCCTGCCCGCAACCAGTCGGGAATGCGGGCCGGCCGGCCCTCCTCCAACCAGACCACCACCACCCGGGTACGCGCGGCCAGGCAGCCCTCAGCCCAGATCTCGCCTAGGGTACGGAGGCTCGAGTGCCCCACCCGCTCCACCCGCAAAGCCACCTCCACCGGCTGGCCGAAGAGGATGGGCCGGAGGTAGTCCACCTCGGCCCGGGCTACCACGAAATGGCCGCTTTCGATGGCCGCGCCGGCCCGGCGCAGGTAGTGGCCCCGGGCCACCTCATCGTAGGTCAGGTAAACCGCATTGTTGACGTGCTTGAGGATATCCAGGTCGCTAAAACGCACCTCGATGGGCACGCGTACCGGGAAGTGCATGGCCACGATTCTAACTGTTTGTGATATAAGGGGCAGGATGGTCCGCGGACGCTACGCCCTGGTGGTGGCCCTGCCCAAGGGGCGCCACTTTGCCGACGGCTACCAGGCCTTGCTAGGGGCCGGCCTGCCCCTCCCCCCCATAGAGAACGGGCGGGCCCTGCTGCACGGCCGGGAGGGGGGCATAGCCCTTCTAGAGCTGCGCAACCACGACGTACCCACCTACGTGGACCTAGGCATCGCCGACGTGGGGGTGGTAGGGAAGGATGTGCTTCTGGAGTCGGGGCGGGATGTGTACGAGCCGGTGGACCTGGGCACCGGGGCCTGCCGCCTTTCCCTTATCCGCCACCCAGAGGCCACCGGCCCCATCCGCCGCATCGCCACCAAGTACCCCCGTTTCACTGCGCAAATCCTGCGGGAGCGGGGCTGGGCCGCGGATATCATCGAACTGGCCGGTAATGTGGAGCTGGCGGCCCTGACCGGGCTGGCCGATGCGGTGGTGGACGTGGTGCAGACCGGGGCCACCCTGAGGGCTGCTGGACTGGTGGAGCTAGAGGTCCTGGCCCACTCCACCGCCCGCTTCATCGTGAACCGCCAGGCCCTGAAACTCAAACGCGACCTTTTACGCCCCCTAATAGAGCGCCTGCGAACCGGGGCCAGGCCTCAGGGGTAGAGCAGTATCTTGCCCACGCTCTGGCGGCTTTCCATCAGGGCATGGGCTCGGGCTGCCTCTGCCAGCCGGAAGCGGGCCCCTACTGGAAGCCGCACCCGGCCCTTTAGTAGCTCGAAAACAGCCTCCACGCTGTGGCGCAGGCGCTCAGGGCGGCTGCGCCGGTAGTGTCCACTGCTGTAGCCGATGATTGCCTTGGTCTGGCGGTGAAGAGGGCGGGTCTCAAAATGGCCCGGCTGCCCGCTGGCATGGCCGTATATCACCAACCGACCAAAAGGCGCCAGGCAGCCCAGGCTTTGGTTGAATACCTCTCCCGCCACCGAGTCCAGGATTAGATCCGCTCCTTCCCGGGTTAGCTCGAGCACCCGCTGGGCAAAGTCCTCATAGCCCATCACCTCATCAGCCCCCAGCCCGCGAACAAACCCAGCCTTGGCCGCATGCCCCACCGTACCCAGCACCCGCCCGGCCCCCAGCGCCCGGGCCATCTGCACCGCCAGGCTGCCTACCCCGCCCGCTGCAGCGTGGACCAGCACCGTCTCCCCCGGCTGCAGCCTTCCTGCCCAGGTGAGAACGTTGTAGGCCGTGACCAGAGCAGTCAGACCTGCAACAGCCTCATCGGGAAGCTCATCGGGCACCGGATAGGTGAGCACCGCCTTTGCCAGCACCTTCTCCGCGTAAGACCCCCCTGCCGCAAAGGCCGCCACCCGCTGCCCCACCCTGAGGCCCTCCACCCCTGCCCCCAGGGCCTCCACCACCCCCACCACATCCAGCCCCGGGATAAAAGGAAGCGGCGGGGCCGCCTCGTACCCGCCGCGCCGGGCCAGCACATCGGCGAAGTTAAGGCTGGTGAGGAGGGTGCGTATCCGCACTTCTCCCGCCTGCAGCGAAGGCTCGGGTACTTCCCGGTAAACAAGGTTCTCTGGAGGACCGTTGCGCTCGAGCACAACCGCTTTCATGCCGGTATTCTTACACGCTAGAATGGGGCCTCGTGACGCCAGAGCGCCTTGCCCGGATGCGCGCCGTCCTCGACAAACGCCAGCCCGACCTCACCGTGCTCCTGGAGCGGGTGCACAAGCCCCACAACTTCTCGGCCATCCTGCGCTCCTGCGACGCGGTAGGAGTGCTGGAGGCCCACGCCATCCCGCCCAAACACGGCTTGCCTTCGCTGGAAGAAGATGGGCTGGACCTCGACGATAAGACCCACCGCGAGACCTCCGGCTCGGCCACCAAGTGGGTGGGGGTACGGGTTCACCCCGACCTACCCTCGGCCCTCGCCCACCTGCGGAGCCGGGGCTTCCAGGTCCTGGCCGCCCACCTTTCCGAGCGGGCCATGGACTACCGCCAGGCCGACTACACCCGCCCCACCTGCATCCTGCTGGGCACCGAGAAGTGGGGGGTTTCGCCGGAAGCCGCGGAAGCCGCCGATGGGCATATCCGGATTCCCATGCTGGGCATGGTGCAAAGCCTGAACGTATCGGTGGCCGCAGCGGTGATTCTCTTCGAAGCGCAGCGCCAGCGGCTAGAAGCCGGCTTTTACGACCGGGTGCGCCTTAGCCCAGAGCAGTACCAGGCGACGCTCGAGGAGTGGGTTGCCCGGCATGCGCGCGGTAAGGGTTGAATTGCGCAGCCGGCGTGCGCTCTGGAACAGGGAAAGTGTGCACCCTCCAAAGCTCAGGCCCCATACTTTTGCAGCTTGCCGGCGTGGGCTAAAAGCAGAGGCATCAGCTCCACCCCCCGCAGGTGCCCCAGGCTTCCCCGGGCGGCCTCGTCCTCGGTGAAGCGCTGGGCAAGGTCGTGGCGCAAGAAGGGGGCATGGAGCAACACGGGCACCGGGTGCCAGGCGTGGGCCCTGAGGGCGGCCGGGGTAGAGTGGTCGCCGGTAATGGCCAGCACATCGGGGGCAAGGGCCAGGATCTCCGGCAGTAGCTGGTCGAAGAGTTCGATTTTTCTCACTTTTTCGGCAAAGTTGCCGTCCTCCCCGGCCGCGTCGGTCTTCTTGAAGTGCAAATAGAAGAAGTCGAAGCGCGACCAGTTTTCCCGCAGGGCCCTGAGCTTGCCCTCGGGTGCGTCCCCCTCCCCCTCCACCGGCAGCACCTCCATCCCCACCAGGCTGGCCAAGCCCTTGTACATGGGGTAGCTGGCGATGCAGGCCGGGGTGAGCCGGTAGACCTCGGCCATGCTGGGAAAGCGGGGCCTGAGGGAGACGCCCCGGAAGAGGGCCCCGTTGACCTGGGGCTCGCCCGAAAGGGCCACGCGGATGCTTGCGGAAAGCTGGTTGAGCACCGCGGCGGTGCGCTGGCTGGCCCGGTCGCCCGGCTCCTTGGCCCAGGCTGGCAGGGGCAGCACCCCGCTCTTCTGCGGGTCGGTATCGGTTACCTGATCGCCCAGGTCTTCTCCACGCAAAACCACCACGAAGCGGTGTTCGCTTTCGGTGTAGAAGTTCACCTTCACCCCTTCAATCTCCGGGATAGCCTTTCTGAGCTGCTCCACCACACGCTGGTTTTCCGCATCGCTGGGGCGACCGGCCCGGCGGTCGAGCACCCGTCCTTCGCCATCCAGGGTGGCGAAGTTGCCCCGCACCGCCACATCCCCCTCCCTAAACTCGGCCCCAATACCGATGGCCGAAAGGGCCCCGCGCCCCACCACGTAGCGGAAGGGGTCGTAGCCGAAAAGCGCCAGGTGGCCAGGGCCGGAACCGGGGGCCAAGCCCGGGTAGACCGGGGTAAGAAGCCCCAGGGCGCTTCGCTGTGCCAGGGCGTCTAGGTTCGGGGTCCGGGCCGCAGCCAGCTCGGTGGGGCCTCCTGGCTCGAGCGGCAGTCCTCCTACGCCGTCCAGCACGACAAGGAGGATTTTAGAGGGGGTCTTCTGGCTCAGTTCGGAGATGATGGAAAGCAGGTCCATGCGGCTATTCTAAGAGGAAACGCAGAGCACCGCCCCGTAGGCCGTGGCGAAGCCCGCTTTGGGAGGAATGAGGGGGCGGGGCTCCACCTGGTAGAAGCGCCAGACCCGCTCCAAAGCAGCCCGTACAGGGGCTAGATCGGTCAGGTGGCCCACCAGCACCATCTGGGAGAGCCCCGCGGCCTTGAGGGCGTTGAGGGCGATGACGCCGATTACCTGGCCCACCAGCGTGACCAGGCCCGCGGCCAGATCCTCGGGCCGGGGCTGGACGGCCCCCACCAGGCGGCCCAGGTTGACCGCGGTGGCCTCGGGCGGCAGGTGGCCGATGCCGCCCCCAATCACGTCCTGCAGCACCGTATCCACCCGGCTGGGGTCGCCCCGCTCGGCCAGACGGGCCAGCTCGAGGGGGTCGGCCGTGCCCAGGAGCAGCCTGGATAGGGCCAGAAGCGTGCCGCCCCCCACCGCCGAGCCGGTGAAGTGAGCGGCCTCGAGGCCCCGCGCCGCCACCATGGCGGTGCCGGTGCCGGCCGAGACCACCAGGGCCTCCCGCAAGCCCGCCAGGGCCAGCCCCCCGCGCCCTATGGCCTGGATTTCCTCGACCCGCTCGAGCCTCAGGCCCAGGAGGCACTCGGGCAGGTTGCGCGAAAGCCCCCCCACGCAGACGACGGTCTCCAGCTGGCCAGGCCGAACCCCTAAGCTCCGCAACACCTCCTCCAGCGCCTCGGGGCTGGCGGGCCCGGTCTTCAGCATCTGCTCGGCCACTATGGTCTGGCCCTCCACCAGCACGGCATCGGTATTGGAAAGCCCGAAGTCTACGCCGAGCTTCAACATGCTAGGGGCCCTCCTCTGCAGCGGCCTTTTCCCGGGAGGAGTTGCCGAGCACCGCCAGGCCTACCCCCGCCAGCAGAAGTAGCCCGCCCCAAACCACCTGGACCGAGGGCACCTCGGCGAAAATCAGCAGGGCCAGAAGGCTGGCCCCAACCGGCTCAAGGAGGGCCACCAGGCTTACCAGCACCGGGTGAGCGTGCCGCATGGCCCAGTTCAGGCTGGTATGCCCGATGAGCTGGGGAAAGAGGGCCATCAGGGCAATCCAAAGGTAGGTGAGGGGGGGATACCCCAGGTAGCCACCCCCCAGCAGCCAGGGCAGGGGCAAGAGCAGCAAGGCCGCGGTGGTGTAGGCAGTAGCGATATAGACCCCAATCGGCAGGCCCCGCCGCTGGGCCTCCCGCCCCAGCAGCAGGTAGGCCGCCGCTGCCACCGCCCCACACAGGGCCAAAAGGTTGCCCAAAGGTGGGTCAGGCGCAGGCGCACCGCCAGAATCGGCCAAAGCCACCACAACCGCTCCTCCGAGGGCTATACCGATGGCGAGGAGGGTGAGGCGGTTGGGCGCCAGCCCAAGCCAGAGCCAGGCCAGAAGGGCCATCCAGATGGGGGTGGAGGTCACCAGCACGGTGCTGGCGGCAATGCTGGTGAGACCCAGGGAGGTGATCCAGGTGGCGAAGTGCAGGGCCAGAAAGGCCCCCGCCCCCAGGGCGAAAGGCCAGGGGTTGGCAGAGGTCTTTAGCCGCCGAAGCCCCTGCCAGGCCGGCAGCAAAAATAAACTGGCGAAAAGCATGCGCAAAGCGCTCATCACCAGGCTAAAAGCCACGCCGCTGTCCCCCGCGCTCTGGCTGGCCAGGCGCACGAATATAGAGCCGAAGGAGATGGCCGCCACACCTGCCGAAAGCACCGCTGCCACTGCCAAAACCGAGGGCCGCATGGCGCGATTCTAACTGAACGCTTATGACCGTGGAGCGACGTTTTCTGCGCAGCTTGGTATACTGCCGCCTGTGTTCCAGTGGGGAACCCCTTGGGCTTCGGCCTGAGGGCCTGGTGGAGGTGGAATGGTTCAGATTGCAGTGCCCAAAGAGACGGCGCCTGGCGAACGCCGGGTGGCCCTCACCCCGGAGGTGGTGGCGCGGTTGGTGAAGGAGGGGTGCCGGGTGCGGCTCGAGACTGGCGCCGGTGCGCAGGCCTATTTTTCCGACGAGGCCTACCGCAACGCCGGGGCCGAGGTGGTAAGCCGCGAGACCCTCTTCCAGGAGGCCCAGGTGGTCTTCACGGTGCAGCCCCTCGAGGTGGCCGATCTGCGCCGCCTGGCCGCAGGTACCCTGGTGGTAGGGCTGATGTACCCCCACCGCGACCCCGAGCGGGTCCGCGCCATGGCCGAAGGCGGGATTACCGCCCTGGCCATGGAGCTCATCCCCCGAATCACCCGGGCCCAGAGCATGGACGTGCTCTCCTCCCAGGCCACCGTGGCCGGGTATATGGCCGCCCTGATCGCAGCCCGCGAGAGCAGCCGCTTCTTCCCCATGCTCACCACCGCCGCCGGCACCATCCGCCCTGCCCGGGTCATGGTGATGGGGGTGGGGGTGGCCGGGCTGCAGGCCATCGCCACCGCCCGCCGGCTGGGGGCCAACGTCTGGGCTTACGATGTCCGCAAGGCCGCGGCCGAGCAGGCCCTTTCCCTGGGGGCCAAGGTAATCGAGCTGCCCATCAGCGCCGAGGGCGAGGGGGGGTATGCCCGCGAGCTGACCGAGGAGGAAAAGCGAATCCAGCACGAGGCCCTGGCCAAAGAGGTGGGGAGCATGGACGCGGTCATCACCACGGCGCAGGTGCCAGGCCGCAAGGCCCCCCTGCTCATCACCCCGGACATGGTCGAGCGGATGGGGCCGGGCTCGGTCATCGTGGACCTGGCCGCAGAATCGGGCGGCAACTGCGCCCTGACCCGGCCAGGAGAGACGGTAGAGGTCAACGGGGTCAGGATCGTGGGGCCGCTGAACCTACCGAGCGCGCTGGCGGTGCACGCCAGCGAGATGTACGCCAAGAACCTCTACAACCTTTCCAAGCTCCTCATCAAGGAAAAAGCCCTTGCCCCCGACTGGAGCGACGAAATTCTGGCCGGGGCCCTGCTCACCCACCAAGGCGAGATTGCCCACGCGCCCACCCGGGCGCTTTTAGGAGGTTAGCCATGGACTCGACCTGGGCAGCTTTGTACATCTTCTTGCTGGCAGCCTTTACCGGCTACGAGGTGATCAGTCGGGTGCCGGTCATCCTGCACACCCCCTTGATGTCCGGCTCCAACTTCATCCACGGCATCGTGGTGGTGGGGGCCATGGTGGTGCTGGGCCACGCGGAGACACCCCTCGAGCAGGCCATCGGCTTCTTCGGGGTCATCCTGGGAGCGGCCAATGCAGCGGGGGGCTACGTGGTCACCGAGCGGATGCTGGAGATGTTTGAGCGAAAACCGAAAGGAGGCTAGTAGCCCACTCGCTGCTTTCAGCTATGGAAAACTTCGTCCAGCTCGTGTACTTCCTGACGGCCCTGCTCTTCATCCTGGGCCTCAAGCGCATGGCCTCCCCCGCCACCGCCCGCAGCGGGGTGGTCTGGGCCGGGGCAGCCATGGTGGCGGCCACCTTGGTCACCTTCTTCCTGCCCGACCTGCACAACCGGGGCCTGATGCTCCTGGCCATTGCGGTGGGCACGGTGGTGGCCTGGATTGCGGCCAAGCGGGTGCAGATGACCGACATGCCCCAGATGGTGGCCATCTACAACGGCATGGGGGGCGGTGCGGCGGGGGCCATTGCTGCGGTGGAGCTCTTGCGGGGCGAGTTCGAAGGGGCCCAGGGCCTGAAGCTTCTGGCCATTTTGGGGGCCCTCATCGGCTCGGTATCCTTCACCGGCAGCCTGATTGCCTTCGCCAAGCTCCAGGGCCTGATGTCGAGCCGGCCCATCCTCTTCCCCACCCAGCAGCTGGTGAACGCCGGTGTGGGGGCGGCGGCTTTGCTGCTGGGGCTGGTGGTCCTCCTCACCGAGCCCAACCCCCTTATCCTGCTTTTCTTCCTTCTTGCCCTAAGCTTCGGGGTGCTGATGACCCTCCCGATTGGCGGAGGGGATATGCCGGTGGTCATCTCGCTCTACAACGCCTTCACCGGGCTGGCGGTGGGTTTTGAGGGCTTCGCCATTGGGAATGCGGCCCTGATTGTGGCCGGCACGGTGGTGGGGGCAGCAGGCACCCTCCTCACCTTCCTGATGGCCAAGGCCATGAACCGGAGCCTCTGGAGCGTGCTGGTAGGTGGCTTTGGGGTGGAACAGGAGGCAGGCGAGGTCAAGGGAAGCCTCAAGCCCATCGACCTCGACGATGCCGCGGTTATGCTGGCCTATGCCTCCAAGGTGATCTTCGTGCCCGGCTACGGCATGGCCCTGGCCCAGGCCCAGCACAAGCTGCGGGAGCTCGCGGATGTGCTCGAGGCCAAAGGGGTGGAGGTCAAGTTCGCCATCCACCCCGTGGCGGGCCGGATGCCCGGCCACATGAACGTGCTGCTGGCCGAGGCTGGGGTGGCCTACGAAAAGCTCTTCGACCTGGAGGACATCAACCCAGAGTTCCCCCAGGCGGATGTGGCCGTGGTCATCGGGGCCAACGACGTGGTCAACCCCGCCGCCCGCCGCAAGGGCTCGCCCCTCTACGGCATGCCCATCCTGGAGGTGGACAAGGCCAAAAACGCCATCGTTATCAAGCGCGGCCAGGGCAAGGGTTTTGCTGGGGTAGAAAACGAGCTCTTCTATGCCGACAATACCCGTATGCTCTATGGCGATGCCCAGAGCGTGCTGGGGCAGTTGGTGCAGGCCCTGAAAAAACTTTAGAGCGCTGGCCGGGCCTTAGGGCCCGGCCTGGCGTTGACACTCCCATGAGGCTAGGGTAAATTCCAAGGCGGAGGTCCTTCCAAAGAGCCGCTGTTGAGCGTAGTTTGCTACGTTCACTGTCCCTTTTGGAAGCACTTCCAAAGCTTGGGGAGGAAGCATGAAGCGTAGAGAATTTCTCAAAAAAGCTGGCGTTGGTCTGGCCACGAGCTGGCTGATGAGCCGGGGGGTAGTGCGCGCGCAGGGCCAGGTCACCCTGCGGGTCTCCTTGGGTGGAGGCGTGGGAGAAGGGCCGCGCTGGATGCGCACCCGCCTGGCCGAGTTCACCCGCCGCACTGGCATCCGGGCTGAGGTCTTCGAGGCCCCCACCGACACCGACGCCCAGTTGGCGCTTTACCAGCAGTACTGGGCCGGCCGCAGCGCCGACATCGACGTCTACATGGTGGACGTGATCTGGCCGGGAATCATCGCCCCGCACGCTCTCGACCTCAAGCCCTACTTCACCGAGGCCGAGATGCGGGAGTTCTTCCCCCGCATCGTGCAAAACAACACCATCCGGGGCAAGCTCACCTCCATCCCCTTCTTCACCGACGCTGGGTTGCTCTACTACCGCACCGACCTCTTGCAGAAGTACGGCTACCGCAACCCCCCCCGCACCTGGGCCGAGCTGGAGCAGATGGCCCAGCGGGTCATGGAGGGGGAGCGCCGGGCCGGCAACCGGGACTTCTGGGGCTTCGTCTTCCAGGGCAAGCCCTACGAGGGTCTGACCTGCGATGCGCTGGAGTGGATCTACTCCTTCGGCGGCGGACGTATTGTTGAACCCGATGGCCGCATCAGCGTGAACAACGGCCGGGCTGCCCTGGCCCTCAACACCGTGCGCCGCTTCGTGGGCACCATCGCCCCCCAGGGGGTGACCAGCTATGCCGAGGAAGAGGCAAGGAACGTCTGGCAGCAAGGGAACAGCCTCTTCATGCGCAACTGGCCCTACGCCTACGCCCTGGGCCAGGCCGAAAACAGCCCCATCCGCGGCAAGTTCGCCGTCACCGTTCTGCCCCGGGGCGGGGCCGATGCCCCCAACGCCGCTACCCTTGGGGGCTGGCAGCTCATGGTCTCGGCCTACAGCCGCCATCCCAAGGAGGCCGCCGAACTGGTGAAGTTCCTGACCTCAACAGAAAGCCAGAAGGACTTCGCCCTCACCCTCTCCTGGCTGCCGACCCGCCCGGCCCTCTACAACGACCGGGATATCCTGGCCAAGACCCCTTGGTTCCGCGATCTCTTGCCTGTCTTCCAAAACGCGGTCTCCCGCCCCTCGGATGTGGCTGGAGCCCGCTACAACCAGGTCTCTGAGGCCATCTGGACCGAGACCCACAGCGCCCTCACCGGCCGCAAGACCGGCGAGGCCGCGGTGCGGGACCTCGAGGCCCGCCTGCGCCGCATTCTGCGCTAGGATTTGGCCCCCCCGGGGAGCCCGGGCTCCCCGGGATTGCTGTAAAGGGAAAGTATGCTCACCCAAAGACAGGTTCGGCTGGCCTGGCTGCTGGTGCTGCCCACCCTTTTGGTGGTGGTCTTCGTCGCCGGCTACCCTTTGGCCCAGGTCTTCTACTGGTCCTTTTACAAGGCCGACATCGCCCTGGTAGAGCCGCCGGAGTTCGTGGGTTTTGAAAACTACCTCTTCTTGCTGCGCGACCCCGACTTCCGCGAGGCTTTGTGGAACACCATCAAGTTCACCGTGTTCTCGGTGAGCATCGAGACCGTGCTGGGGCTGGTCATCGCCCTCATCATCCACTCCAACTTCAAAGGCCGGGGCCTGGTGCGCACCGCCATCCTCATCCCCTGGGCCATCCCCACGGTGGTCTCGGCCAAGATGTGGCAGTGGATGCTCAACGACGTGTACGGGGTAATCAACATCCTGGGGGTAAAGCTCGGCATCCTTTCGCAAAAGGTGGCTTTTCTGGCCCGGCCCGAGCTGATGCTGCCAGCCATCATCGCCGTGGACGTGTGGAAGACCACCCCCTTCATGGCCCTTCTGCTTTTAGCCGGGCTACAGCTCATCCCCAACGAGCTCTACGAGGCCGCCAGCATCGACGGGGCCTCCCGCTGGCAGCAGTTCTGGACCATCACCCTGCCCCTTCTGACCCCTGCGCTGGTGGTGGCCCTCGTCTTCCGCACCCTGGACGCTTTGCGGGTCTTTGACGTCATCTACGTGATGACCGGGGTCAACCCGGCCACCCGCACCCTGGCCGTCTACAACCGGCAGAACCTCATCGACTTCCAGGACCTGGGCTACGGCTCAGCCATCAGCGTGGCCATTTTGGTGGTCATCTTCGTTTTTGTAATTCTCTACATGCGCAGCATCGGAAGGGAGGCCCTGAAATGAAGACAGCCTTGCGCTGGCTCAACCGGGGGCTTTTCTATCTGCTGGTGGCTTTCGTGGTGGTCTACAGCGTCTTTCCCTTCTACTGGGCGGTGATCTCCAGCTTCAAGCCCTCCAGCGGCCTCTTCTCCCCTGACCCCAGCTTTTTGCCCATCCCCTTCACCCTGGAGCAGTACCGCAACGTCTTCGTGGGTACCGCTTTTGGGCGAAACCTCCTCAACTCGCTTCTTGTGGCCGGGGGGGCCACCCTCCTCTCCCTGGTGCTGGGGGTGCTGGCAGCATATGCCCTGGGAAGGCTGCGCTTTCCCCCCAAAAACGCAGTGCTCTACCTGGTCCTTTCCATGACCATGTTTCCCCAAATTGCCGTGCTGGGGGGCTTCTTCGTGCTGCTGCGCCAGACCGGCCTATTCAACACCCACCTGGGCCTCATCCTCTCCTACCTCCTCTTCACCCTGCCCTTTACGGTCTGGGTGCTGGTGGGCTACTTCCGGGGGCTACCCCGGGAGCTGGAGGAGGCGGCCTATGTGGACGGGGCCACCCCCCTGCAGACCCTCCTCAGGGTCATGCTCCCCCTCACGGGGCCGGGGCTGGTCACCACCGGGCTTCTGGCCTTCATCGCCGCCTGGAACGAGTTTCTCTTCGCCCTCACCTTCACCGTAAGCGATGCGGTGCGTACCGTGCCGCCGGCCATCGCCTTCTTCGGCGGGGCCACGCCGTTCGAAATCCCCTGGGGCTCCATCATGGCCGCCAGCGTGGTGGTCACGGTGCCCCTGGTGATCCTGGTCCTGGTATTCCAGCAGCGCATCGTGGCCGGGCTCACCGCAGGAGCGGTGAAGGGCTAGGAGGGAGTTTTGAACGAGCTGCTTGGTTGGAAGATTCCCTTTGACCGGATGGAGCGCCTGCCCCTCCAGGGGGGGCTGGTGCACATCGAGGTTCAGGCCCTGGAGAAAGAAGGGGTGCAGGCCTGGCGGGTGCTCCTCACCCAGCGCCCGCGCGACCGCTGCAAGGAAGGCCCGGCAATCCGGGGGATGCTCCGGCAGCAAGAGCCCGCGCTGCTGGAACAAGGAGAGGACCGGCTGGCGGTGGGGGGCCTCGAGCTCTCCTTCTGGGGGCTGCCCCACCGGGAGGTGCCGGAAGAACTGCGCCTGCTCGCCGATGGGGTGCCCTACCCCCTGCTGGGGCTGCGCTTTGACCTGGGCACAGCCCGCTACTACGGCCTGGGCGAGCGCACGGGGGGGCTCGAGCGCCGGGGCAGAGCCTACTGGAACTTCACCGCCGACCAGCCGCCCAGACCGGGCAACGACCCCCTCTACCAGGCCAGCCCCTTTCTGCTGCGGCTGGAGGGGGAGCGGGCCCTGGGGCTTTTCCTGGACGAGAGCCACCCGAGCCTGTTCGACCTGGGCCACACCCACCCCGCCGAGGCCCGCATTGCCGTGATGGGGCCCACCCTGGACCTCTACCTGCTGGAGGGGCCGCCGCTTGGGGTGGTCCAGGGGATAACCCGGCTCACCGGGCGCCCCCCCATGCCCCCGCTTTGGGCCCTTGGCTACCACCAGTGCCGCTACAGCTACGCCGACGAGGCAGCCGTGCGGGAGGTGGTGGAAGCCTTTGCCCAGCACGACCTACCCCTCGAGGCCATCTGGTTGGACATTCACTACATGGAGGGGTACAAGGTCTTCACCGCAAGCCCCGCCCGCTTCCCCGCTCTACGGGCCCTTTCGGAAGAGCTGGCTGGGAGGGGGTTGCGCCTGGTGCCCATCGTGGACCCCGGGGTAAAGGTGGAGGAGGGCTACAGGGTGTTCGAGGAGGGCCGCCGGCGGGGGGTGTTCATTTTGGACGACCGGGACGAGCTGCTCGTGGGCGGGGTCTGGCCCCGGCGGGCCGTCTGGCCCGACTTTAGCCGGGAAGAAACCCGCCGCTTCTGGGCTGAGGAGGTCCGCGCCTTCACCGAAACGCATGGTTTTTCGGGCATCTGGAACGATATGAACGAGCCCGCGGTGCTGGAGTTGGGGGGCAAAGAGCCCCCCGACAAGGCCCTGCCCCTCACCGCCCGTCAGGGAGAAAAACACCACCTCGAGGCCCGCAACCTCTACGCGCTGGGCATGGCCGAGGCCACCTACCAGGGGCTGGCGGCCCCGGGCCGGCGGCCCTTCATCCTCACCCGCAGCGGCTTTCCCGGCATCCAGCGCTACGCCTTTGTATGGACAGGCGACAACGAAAGCCGCTTCGAGGACCTGGCCCTCTCGGTCTCCATGCTGCTCTCCTTGGGGCTCTGCGGCATCGCCTTCGCCGGCAGCGACGTGGGGGGATTCGGGCTGGACGCCGAGCCCGAGCTCTTGCTGCGCTGGACCTGGCTGGGTACCCTCTACCCCTTCTTCCGCAATCACAGCGCCCTGGGCACCCGCCGCCAGGAGCCCTACGCCTTCGGTGAACCCTGGACCAGCCGCCTGCGCGAGGCCTTGCGCTTCCGCTATCGCCTGCTGCCCTACCTCTACAGCCTGGCCCGCATCGCCCACGAGGAGGGGCTGCCCCTCTGGCGCCCGCTCTTCCTCTACTGGCCCGAAGCCCGGCACGAGGACCAGTTTCTCCTGGGCGAGGCCCTGCTGGCAGCCCCGGTGCTGCGCCAGGGGGAACGGCGCCGGGAGGTCTACCTGCCCGAGGGGGGCTGGCAGGACTTCTGGAGCGGCCGGTTTTTGGGAGGCGGTCTGCACCGCGTGGAGGCCCCCCCAACGCATCTACCCCTCTTCCAGCAGGCCGGAACGGCCATCCCCCTGACCGAGCCCCGCTGCCCCACCCGCACCGCCCGCTGGCCGGTGCTCTGCTTCCGGGTGGTCCCGGGGCCGGAGATACGGGGCCGGGTCTACGAGGACGAGGGCGAGGGGCAGGATGAAGGGGCCTGGAGCGAGCTTACCGGGCGGTTCGACGGCAAGCGGCTCGAGCTCTCCTTCTCCGACCGCTCTGGCCACCCCCGCGAAGGGGTGTGGGCCGAGGTGCTGGGGGTTGGGCAGCCCAGTGAGGGAGAGAACTTCACCTACCAAGAGGGCCTGTTGCGGCTGGATTTGCGCACGGGCAGCGCCTGGGCTGTGTGGGACTGGTGATGAACCGGGTTCGGGAAAGCCAGACCCTACCACAGCCCGATAAAGCCTACGGCGGTGGGCAGGTTGCCCGGACCTGGAGACCCGCCGGGGCCAAGGACAGGTCCTAGGGGTCCGGCAAAAACCCTGGTTTTTTGTCAAACAAAAAGAGTTTTTGCTTATTGACAGAAAACCCAGCAACGGCTAGCTTCAAAGCACCGCAGGAGGTTGCATGACCCCCGCACTGCGTGAGTTGGCTTCGCTTTTTCCCCCTACCCGCCTGCTAACCCAGCCGGGCGAGCTGGCCCCCTATGCCTCGGACGCCCTCACCGCCTTCCGGGCCCAACCTTTGGCGGTGGTGCTGCCGGAAAGCCACGCCGAGGTGGTGGCCGCGGTGCGCTGGTGCGCCAAGCACCGGGTGCCCTATGTGGCCCGCGGCTCCGGCACCAGCCTCTCGGGGGGCTCGCTGCCGGTGGAGGGGGGCATTGTGATCGGGCTCAACCGAATGAACAGGCTCCTCAGGCTCGAGCCCAAGGAGCGCATCGCGGTGGTGGAGCCCGGCTTTATCAACCTGCAGGTCTCGCTGGCCGCAGCCCCCTACGGCCTGTACTACGCCCCCGACCCCTCCTCCCAACCGGTCTCGACCATCGGGGGCAACCTGGCCTTCAACTCCGGGGGGGCCCACTGCCTCAAGTACGGCATGACCTCCAACCACGTCCTGGCCGCCAAGGTGGTGCTGCCCGACGGCGAGACCGTGGAACTGGGCCAAGAAAGCCTGGAAGGGGTGGGCCCCGACTGGCTGGGCCTTTTCGTGGGCAGCGAGGGGCTTTTGGGCATCGCCACCGAAATTACCCTGCGCCTTCTGCCCAAACCCGAGGCCTTCCACACCCTGCTGGCCGCCTACGACAGCCTGGAAAAAGCAGGGGAAGCGGTGGCGGCGGTGGTGGCCTCGGGCCTCCTGCCGGGGGCCATGGAGATCATGGACGCCCTGGCCATCGAGGCCGCCGAGGCCGCGGTGCAGGCCGGCTACCCCCGGGAGGCCCGGGCCCTTTTGATCGTGGAGCTCGAGGGCGAGACCCCCCAGGTAGAGGCCGAGGCCCGCTACCTAGACGAGGTAATCCGAGCCTCAGGGGCCTACGAGGTACGCATAGCCCGCAGCGCCGAGGAACGGATGAAAATCTGGAAGGGGCGCAAGGCGGCCTTCTCGGCGGTGGGGCGGCTCTCCCCCGACTACATCGTGCAAGACGGCGTGGTGCCCCGTTCCAAGTTGGGGCAGGCTCTAGCCGAGATCGAGCGGCTTTCCGAGCGCTACGGCCTCCGGGTGGCCAACGTCTTCCACGCCGGGGACGGCAACCTACACCCCCTGATCCTCTACAATGGGCGGGTTCCGGGGGAGCTGGAGCGGGCTGAGGCGCTGGCCGGGGAAATCCTCAGGCTCTGCGTGGCACTGGGGGGCTCCATCACCGGCGAGCATGGGGTGGGTATGGAGAAAAGGGCCTACATGCCCGAGATGTTCTCCTCCGAAGACCTTGCGGCCATGCGCCGCATCCGGCTGGCCCTGGACCCGCTGGAGCTGGCCAACCGGGGCAAGATGTTCCCGGGTGAGGCCCCGGCCGCGCATTCCCACGGAGCGCACCCGCTGCAGCGAGCGGGGGTAATCTCGGGTGGGTAAAACCCCGGGAGAGCGATGAGCACCATGGTCCTGCGCCCCACCAGCCCGGCCGAAGTCCAGGAGGCCGTCAGGGCTCACCGCCGCATCCTACCCCGGGGCGGCGGCAGCAAGCCCGCCCTTTCCACCCCTCACCAGGGCCAGACCGTGCTGGATATGACCGGCCTTACCGGGGTCCTGGAGTACGACCCCGGCGAGTACGTCTTCGTGGCCAGGGCCGGCACCCGGCTGGCCGAGGTGGAGGCCCTGCTGGCCCAGCACGGGCAGTACCTCCCCTTTGACCCGCCCTTCGTGGCCCAGGGGGCCACCCTGGGCGGCGCGGTGGCGGCAGGGCTCTCGGGCCCCCTGCGCCAACGGTACGGCGGGGTGCGCGACTTCATCCTGGGGGTGCAGTTCGTGGACGGGACGGGCCAGTTGGTGCGGGGCGGGGGCAAGGTGGTCAAAAACGCCGCCGGCTTCGACCTGCCCAAGCTGATGGTGGGCAGCCTGGGCCGGCTTGGGGTTCTGACCGAGGTGGCCTTCAAGGTCTTCCCCTTCCCCAAGGCCACCGCTACCCTGCAGGTGGACTTCCCCAGCCTGGCAGAGGCCTTGGAAGCCCTCTACCGCCTTCTGGGCTCGGTCATAGAGCTCTACGCTCTGGACCTCGTGCCCCCGGACACCCTGGTTCTGCGCCTGGGGGGCTTGCCCGAAGCCCTGCCGGCGCGGCTCAGGCGGCTGGAGGAGTTTTTAGGCCGGCCCGCCCAGCCGATAACGGGCAGCCTCGAGGCCGCGTACTGGAAGGACCAGAACGACCTCAACCGCCTGGGCGAGGGGTGTTTGGTCAAGGTACCCCTCAGCCCCAAACGCATTCCGGCCTTGGAAGAGGCCCTGCAGGGGGTCCCCCGGCGCTACCTGAGCGGGGGGCAGCTGCTCTATCTGGCCTGGAGCGGCCCTTTGCAGGCCTTAGATGGGCTGCTCAAACGCCAGGGTTTGCCTGGACTCGTTCTAAGGGGTGTTGTAGAGAAACCGCTCATCGGCCTAAACTTGGAGCAGGCTTTCGCCAGGAAAGTCACCGCCGCCCTCGATCCCGAAGGACGCTTCCAACCCTATGCAGCACAAAATTGACACCCAATCCCTAGGCCCCCAGGGCGAGGTGATGGCCCAGGCCATCGAGGCCTGCGTCCACTGCGGCTTCTGCCTGCCGGCCTGCCCCACCTACACCGTCTTGGGCGAGGAGATGGACTCCCCCCGCGGCCGCATCTTCCTGATGAAGGAGGTGCTGGAGGGCAACCTGAGGCTGGAGGAGGCCCAGCCCTACATCGATAAGTGCCTGGGCTGCCTGGGCTGCGTCACCGCCTGCCCCAGCGGGGTGCCCTACGGCGAGCTCATCACCACCTACCGGGCCTACAGCGAGGCCAAACGCCACCGCCCCCCGCTAGAGAAGCTCTTCCGGTTGGGGCTGCAGGCAACCCTGCCCTACCCCCAGCGCTTCCGCGCCGCTGCGGCCTTAGGCCGGCTGGCCCGACCCCTGAAGCCGCTGCTGCCCTCTGCCCTGCGAGCCCCGCTGGAGCTTCTACCCGAACAACTACCCCTCCCCGAACCCCTACCCGAGGTGGTGCCCGCAGAAGGAGAGCGCCGGGCCCGGGTAGCCTTCCTGGCCGGTTGCGCCCAGCAGGTCCTGCAGCCGGGCTTCAACCGCGCCACCCTGCGGGTGCTGGCCCTAAACGGCGTCGAGGTGGTGGTCCCTAGGGACCAGGCCTGCTGTGGAGCGCTGGCGCTGCACACCGGCGAGCGGGCGCGGGCCCTGAAGCTTGCCCGCACCAACCTCAAAGCCTTCGCCGGCGATTACGACGCAATCATCACCAATGCCGCGGGCTGCGGTTCGGGCCTCAAAGAGTATCCCCTGCTGTTCCACGGCGAGCCTGAGGAAGAGGAGGCCAGGGCCCTGGCCGCCAAAGTCAAAGATATCGCGGTCTTCCTGGTAGAGCTGGGCCTGAGGGAGGTCCCCCCCCTGCCGAAACCCCTCAAGGTGGCCTACCACGACGCCTGTCATCTGGCCCATGCCCAGGGGGTGCGAGCCGAACCCCGTCAGCTTCTCAGAAGCATTCCTGGGGTGGAACTGGTGGAGATTCCCGAGGGTGAGCTCTGCTGCGGCTCGGCGGGCACGTACAACCTCGAGCAGCCCCAGATTGCCGCCACCCTGGGCGAGCGCAAAGCCCGCAACATTCTGGCCACGGGGGCCGAGGTGGTGGTCACGGGCAACATCGGCTGCTTTACCCAGATTCAAAGCCACCTCAAAAGGCTTGGGCACGAGCTTCCGGTGCTGCACACCGTGGAGCTGCTCGAGCGGGCCTACCAAAACGCCCCCCGATAACGGTCATATGTCACACCCCAGGCCCCCTGGCTCCTGTATGGTCTGCAGCGGCCCCGGGGTCGATCTCAGCTCAATGGGGCTAACAGAAGGGAGAACCTATGCAGAAAACCATCCCAACCATCCTGGCGTTGACGGGCGTTCTCGCTTTGCTGGCCGCCTGCTCCTCCGGCGGCGGCACCAGTATTCGGATTGAAAACTGGCCAAGCGGCCAGACGGGGCGGGCGGAGTTTTACCTCGGCAACAACACCACAGCCTTTGCCTAGGGCAGCGTCGACGCCAACGGAAACCTCACCTACACCCTCCCGAATCCTCCTGATAGCGCCCTGAACGTCCCCAACGCCGGCTGCCCAACCTTCACCCCTAACAGCGCAAGAATCGCTACTATTCTCTATGCACTAGCCTTTTTCGGCAACAGTTCCAGCGCCACGGGGTCCATACAAATATCCAACCGACCCATCACCGGCAATGTCCAGCCGGGCGACAAGTTTGTCCTCCTTCTCATCTACGCAGACCGCGACGTTACGCTGAACGGCACATGTTCGGGAGGTAATGCGACCTTCACTTTCAACAACGTCGGCTTGCGAAGGGGGTGGAACTACCTGATAGCAACGATCCAAAGCAACACCTTGGTCGAGTTCAGCGCCTCCACCAGCCTTCCCCCCGACCTCAAGTGGCGCTACGTGTCACGGTAGAGACCCACCATCCAGCCCGGGGCGTGGGTAGACCTACGCCCCTTCCTTTATCCTTCGAGGCATGCGCCAGCAGCTTATCGAAAGCTTCTACCACGCCCTGAACAGCACCCACCCAGCCCGCCTCACCGAGCCCCACCTGCCCCAGGAGGCCCCGGCGCTCATCATAGCGGTGGGCAAGGCGGCCATGGGCATGCTGGAAGCGGCCCGGCAGCGCTTCCCCCAGGTCCCCTTCATCGCGGTGCCCAAGGCCGAGGAGGGGCAGACCTGGCCCAGCCTGCCCAACGGGCGCATCCTGCCCGCCGGCCATCCGGTACCGGACGAGCGCAGCGTAGAGGCCGGAGGGGCCATTCTGCAGGCGGTGGCAGGGCTCAAGCCAGAGGAGCTGCTGCTGGTCCTGGTCTCGGGCGGCGGGAGCGCGCTCATCGAAGCCCCCTGGGGGGTGGGGTTAAGCACCCTGCAGGCCCTGAACCAGGCCCTTTTGCGCTCGGGGGCCGACATCCAGGAGATGAACGCGGTGCGCAAGCACCTCTCGGCCCTCAAGGGCGGCCGGCTGGCGGCGGCCACCCCGGCGCGCATTCAGGCCCTTTATCTCTCCGACGTGCCGGGCGATGACCTCTCGGTCGTGGCCTCGGGGCCCACCGTGCCCGACCCCAGCACTTTTGCCGATGCCCTATCGGTGCTGGACAAATACGGCCTGGACTTTCCAGAGGTACGGGCCCACCTCCAGCGGGGCCTGGGGGGGGAGCTTCCCGAGTCGCCCAAGCCCGGCGACCCCCTCTTCGGCCGGGTGGAAAACCGCCTGGTGGGCAGCAACCTGAGCCTGCTCAGGGCTGCCCAGCGCTACTGGCAGCAGCAGGGCTACCGCGCGGTCATCCTCTCGGACCGCTTCCAGGGCGAAGCTCGCGAGCTGGCCCGCTTCCACGCCGCTTTGGTGGAGAGCATCAGACAGCACAAAACGCCCTTTGAACCCCCGGTGGTTCTGCTCTCGGGCGGCGAGGCTAGCGTAACGGTGCGGGGGCAGGGCCGCGGGGGGCGCAACCAGGAATTCGCAGGCTGGCTCGGCTACTACCTGCGCGAAAGGGAAATCTGGGCTCTGGCCGCCGACTCCGACGGCATCGACGGCAACACCGAGGCCGCCGGGGCCATCCTCACCCCCCAGACCTGGCAGCGAGCCCGCCATCTGGGGCTGGACTTCAGGGGCTACCTGGAAAACAACGACGCCCACGGACTTTTTACCGCGTTGGGGGATTTATTCATCACCGGAGCCACCGCCCACAACCTGAACGACTACCGGGCATTGGTGGTGGAGCAGAGCCCGGCTTGACAATTTTTAGGCTTAGCTAAAAAATATGGAACAGCCCTCTAGGGCTGCCTAAACCCGCCATGGCCCAGCACGACGCCCGTCCTCCCCTTTCCGAAGCCCAGGAGGACTACCTCAAACAGGTCCTGCTGCTGGGCTGTGGCTCAGGCTCGGAGCGCCTCGAGGACACCCTGCCGGTCTCCACCCAGGCCCTGGCCGACCGCATGGGGGTGCGGCCGGCCTCGGTCACCGGAATGCTCAAGAAGCTGGCCGAGATGGGGCTGGTGGAGTACGAGGCCTACCGGGGGGTGCGGCTCACCCCGGCCGGCTACCGCGTAGCCCTGGAGGTGTTGCGCCACCACCGGCTTTTGGAGGCCTATCTGCACCAGGCCCTGGGCTACGGCTGGGAGGAGGTCCACCTCGAGGCCGAGCGGCTCGAGCACCACATCTCCGAGGCCCTGGAGGCCCGCATCGCTGAGTGGCTGGGCCACCCCTCCCACGACCCCCACGGCGACCCCATCCCCAGGGCCGACCTAACCCTCCCCCCAGGCCCCCGAGGCCAACGGCTGAGCGCCCTCAGCCCCGGCGCCCGGGGCACCGTGGCCCGGGTGGCCACCCAGGACCAGGACACCCTCAACCTCTTCGCCCACCTGGGGCTGAGGCCCGGGGCCCTGGTGGAGCTCCTCGAGCACACCCCGAAGGGAAGCCGGGTGCGAACGGAACAGGAACGATACTTTTTGCCGAGCAGCCTGGCCGAGCTGCTCTGGATTGACGAGGTAAGCGATGAAGCGTAGATTACTCCTTTTAACCCTACTGGGGCTGACCCCAGCCCTGGCCGCCGATCCCCTGAACCGGCTGGAGCCTGTCCGCCGTACGCCGGTGCAGGTGGTCACCACAGTCAACTTCGTCACCGACCTGGTAGAGCAGATAGGGGGCAGCCGGGTGCGGGTGGAAGGCCTGATGGGCCCGGGCGTGGACCCCCACCTGTACCGGGCCTCAGCCGGCGACGTGCGCCGACTAGCCCGGGCCGACCTGGTCTTCTACATCGGGCTTGGCCTGGAGGGGAAGATGGTTGAACTCCTCGAGCGCCTGCCCAAGGCCATCGCCATCACCGACGCAATTCCCCGCGAGCGCCTCATAAAGACCGACCACGGCTACGACCCCCACGTCTGGTTCGACGTCTCCCTGTGGAGGCTTACAGTAGGCCGGGTAGAGGCTGCTCTGAGCCGGGTAGACCCTGCCGGGGCCGCCTATTACCGGGCCAACGCCCGGGCCTACGAGCGAAAGCTGGACGAGCTCGACGCCTTCATCCGGCGGGAAATCGCCCGAGTCCCAAGGGAACAGCGGGTTCTTATCACCGCCCACGATGCCTTCGCCTACTTCGGGCGGCGCTACGGGCTGGAGGTGCGGGGGCTGCAGGGGGTTTCCACCGTAGCCGAAGCCGGCACCCGTGACGTGCAGGCGCTGGCTGAGTTCATCGTCCAAAGGCGCATCCGGGCCATCTTCGTGGAGTCCAGCGTACCCCACCGCACCCTCGAGGCGGTCGTCGCTGCAGTGCGGGCCCGAGGCGGACAGGTCTTCCTGGGCGGCGAGCTCTTCTCCGACGCTGCCGGGGCGCGCGGAACCCCTGAGGGCACCTACATAGGGATGGTGAGGCACAATGTCCGTACCATCGTGACCGGCTTGCTCGGGGGTGCGCCGTGAAGCCCTGGCCCCTGGAGGTGCGGGACCTCACCGTGGTGTACCGCGAGCGGCCGGTGCTTTGGGACGTAGACCTAACCTTGCCCCCTGGCCAGCTCTGCGCGATCGTGGGGCCCAACGGTGCAGGCAAGTCCACGCTGCTCAAGGCCGTGCTGGGCCTGGTGCCCAGCGCCTCGGGACAGGTACGCTTCTTCGGCCAGCCACTGGAGCAGGCCCGCCAACGAATCGGCTATGTGCCCCAGCGCAACACGGTGGACTGGGACTTCCCCACCAGCGTGCTGGACGTGGTCATGATGGGGCTATACCGGAAGCTGGGCTGGTTCCGCCGGCCCGGCAGAAAAGAGCGGGCCGTGGCCCTGGGGGCGCTGGAGCAGGTGGGGCTGGCCGAGTTGAGCGAGCGCCAGATTGCCGAGCTCTCCGGCGGCCAGCAGCAGCGGGTCTTTCTGGCCCGCGCCCTGGTCCAGCAGGCCGACCTCTACTTCATGGACGAGCCCTTCGCCGGGGTGGACGCGGTGACGGAGGAAGCCATTCTCCAGGTGCTGCGCAGCCTGAAAGCCCAGGGCAAGACCGTGGTGGTGGTCCACCACGACCTGGAGACGGTGCGCAGCTACTTCGACCATCTGACCCTGCTCAACGTCCAGGTCATCGCCAGCGGTCCCATGGGCGAGACCTACACCCCGGAAAACCTGCAAAAAACCTACGGCCGGCTGGGTACAGCCCTGCTCAGCCCGGCCCTTTGAGGGTTATGCCCGAGCTTCTCGGCCAGGTCCTTACCGACTACACCCTGCGCAACGTGGCGCTGGGCTCGGCCCTGCTGGGGGTGATAGGGGGGGTGCTGGGGGCTTTCGCCCTGCTCCGCCGGCAAAGCCTCCTGGGGGATGTGCTGGCCCATGCCGCCCTACCCGGCATCTGCCTGGCCTTTTTGCTCACCGGGGCCAAGGCGCCGCCCGTCCTGCTTTTAGGCGGAGGGATTTCTGGTTGGCTGGCCGCCCTTGTGGTGCTGGCGGTGCTCCGCCATACCCGCCTGCCGGAGGACTCGGCCCTGGGGGTCGTGCTTTCAGGTTTCTTCGCCTTCGGGGTGAGCCTCCTTACCTTCATTCAGCACGCCAGCCCGGCCAGCCCGGCGGGCCTGGAGCGCTTCATTTTTGGCCAAGCCGCCACCCTGCTCGGCGAGGATGTGCAGCACTTCGTTCTGCTGGTCGGGCTGGCCCTGGCCTTGTTGGGCCTCTTCTACAAGGAGTTCAAGCTCATCACCTTTGACCCGGACTACGCCGCCAGCCTAGGCCTGCCGCTGCACGGCCTGAGCACCCTCCTCACCTCGCTCATAGTGCTCGCGGTCATGGTAGGGCTGCAGACGGTGGGGGTGGTGCTGATGGCCGCCATGCTGGTGGCCCCCGCCGCAGCAGCCCGGCAGTGGACCAACCGGCTCGGCCCCATGCTGGGCCTCTCGGCCCTTTTCGGCGCCCTGGCTGGCCTCACGGGGGCTTTGCTCTCGGCCACCCGGGAGAACCTGCCCACCGGGCCGCTCATCATCCTCTCGGTAAGCGCCCTCCTCCTCTTCTCGCTCTTCTTCGCCCCCTTGCGGGGAATCTTCTGGGAGGGGCTGCGCAACCGCCAAAGCCGCCGGCGAATCTACCTGGAGCATCTGCTGCTGGACGCCCACCTGCTTTGCCGCCACCACCGCCTAACCCCCCAAGACCTAGCCCAGCACCGCCGAATTCCCCTTTCCAAGGCCCTGCGAGAGCTAAAGCGGCTTCAAGACCTTGGCTGGGTAAGGGCACACCCGGAGGGCTATACCCTAACCCCCAATGCCCAGGAAAAGGCGAGCGCCCTCGAGCAGGCCCTGCGGCTCGGGCCACGGAGAAGCTGAGATGAACCCCGATCTGGTCATCCTCCTCACCGCCCTGCTGGTCTCCACCGCCTCAGCCTTGCTGGGCAGCTTCCTGGTGCTGCGCCGCATGGCCCTGGTCACCGATGCCATCGCCCACGCGGTCCTCCCCGGCATTGTGCTGGCCTACTGGCTCTCAGGGGGTAAGGCCACCCTGCCCGCCTTGCTGGGGGCAGCGGGGGCAGGCCTCCTCACGGTGAGCCTGGTGGAGGGGCTGGTCCGCACCGGCCGGGTCAAAAACGATGCGGCCATCGGCATCGTCTTCCCGGTCCTCTTCAGCCTGGGGGTGCTTTGGGTGTCCATCTCCTTCCGCAACGTGCACCTCGATCTGGACGCGGTGCTCTACGGCGAGATTGCCTACGCCCCTTTCAACACCCTGGTTCTGCTGGGCCGGGAGGTGCCCGAGTCGTGGTTGATCATGGGGGGGCTGGCCCTTTTGAACCTGCTGTTCGTGCTCCTCTTTTACAAGGAACTCAAGCTGGCCACCTTCGACGCCGGCCTGGCCGCCGCCTTGGGCTTCTACCCTGGGGTTCTACACTACGCCCTGATGGCCCTGGTCTCGCTCACCGCTGTGGGGGCCTTCCAGTCGGTGGGGGCCATTCTGATCGTGGCCTTTCTCATCATACCGCCCGCCACCGCCTACCTGCTCACCCGCCGCCTGCCGGCCATGATCGGGCTGGCGGTGGCCCTCGGGTGGGCCTCGGCCCTGCTGGGCTACGCCCTGGCCCTCTGGCTGGACACCTCTATCGCCGGGGCCATGGCCACGGTGGCGGGGGGGTTCTTCGCCCTGGCCTTTCTCTTCTCCCCCTCTCAGGGCTACCTCACCGCGCGGGCGCGCCACGCCCGCCACCGCCTTTGGGTGGCCGCCCGGCTGCTGGTGACCCACCTGGCCCACCACCCGGGCCCTGTTGCCCGGGAAGAGGTGCAGGAGGAGTTTGGCTGGCGGCCCAGGTTTTTGCAGCGGGTGGAGCAGGAAGCACGGAGGGAAGGGTGGCTCGAGCCAAAACCAGGAGCCCTCCAGCTCACCCTGAAGGGCCTGGAGGAGGGCCGGCGTCCACCGGCCTAGCGGCTCACCACCAGGCTGCTGCGGTTGCCCGCTGCGTCCACCGCGATCAGGGTTACCCGCCGCACCGGCACCTCCACATAAAAGCTCACCTCTTTCCCTTTGGGCAGCGAAAGGGGATCGTAGCGGTTGTTGTACTGCAGCACGACCCGGTCCACCCCGGTGTCGTCCAATACCCGACCCGAGATCTGAAGGACAGAGGCGGTGCGGGCTGGAATTTCCTCTATGGTCCCATCGGGCAGGGTGCGGGTCCGCGCCGGCTGCAGCACCGTCACCACCCACTCGGCCCGTTCCAGGATAATCTGCGGCGGACGGGCATCCAGCACCAAAGGCATCCGCACGGTGCGGGTCTGGCCGCTCATATCGGTGGCCTCCACCTTGAGCTCCACCTGCCCCGACTGGGGGGCCTGCACCCGGAAGCTGAAGTGCACCAGCTTCTGCCCCCGGCTGGCCTCGGGAAGAACCTCCTTCCCCTCCACCCTCACGCTCTTCACCCCCGAGTCGTCCAAGACGTACCCCTGCACCACGAAGGCCCGCTGGGCGATGACCCCACCCCGGGGCTGGGTGATGCCGATGAGGGGCGGCTGGGCATCCACCGGCCGCGAGCAAGCCACCAATAGAAGAAGAAGGGGTGCGTACCGCACCCCCCCATACTATCCGAGCCGCTAGCGGAAGTTTAGGCCCAGCCGCCCTCCTGGATAAAAGGCCACCGTGGGCAACAGCCGAGCCCCAAGCTGAATTTCAGCGTAGACGCTGTAGGGCATGCCAGGCAGTCTGTACTCCAGCCCCACCAGCCCGTGGGCATCCGCCACCAAGCCACCCCCGCTGGTGAAAAGGTAACTGTTGAAGTAGTAACCGGCGTTGGCGCCAGCCCCAAAGTAACCCTCTAGCCGCACCTCCGGAGCGGGGGCGAGGCTGAAGCCGCCCAGCTTGACGTCCACCGCCCCCGTCAGGCCAAAGCCGTACCAGAACGGATCGAGTCCCACGCTGAAGCGAATGGGCTCGGCAGTGTACTGCACCCCTATCGCCGCGTAGGTGCCGGTATAAAGGCCCAGGTAGCCGGCCTGGGCGTGGGCCAAAGAGGCCCAAAGGAGAGAGAAAGATACCACCAGGGGGACTAGGCGGTTCATAATTTACCTCCACGCCCAGTCTAGCACCTGCCCCTCACCCTCGCCACTCAGGTGGTGTAAAGCGCGTTGATGCGCACGTACTCTTCGGTCAGGTCGCAACCCCAGGCCATGCCCTCGCCCTGGCCAAGGCCCAGGTCGGCCTCTACCAGAACTTCTTCAGCCTGCATAGCCCGGCTGACGCTTGGCCGGTCGAACCCAAGCACCCTCCCCTGGTAAAGGGGAATCCCCTGCAGGCTGATGCGGAGTTTTTCCGGCTCGAGCGCCACCCCAGACTTGCCCAGGGCCATCATGATCCGGCCCCAGTTGGGGTCGTTGCCGTAAACCGCGCTCTTCCACAGGGGGCTCGAGGCCACTGCCAGGGCCGCCTTGCGCGCCTCGGCGTCGCTCAGGGCCCCGGTTACCCTCACCGTGAGCAGTTTGGTGGCGCCCTCGCCGTCGCGGGCCAGCTTGCGGGCCAGCTCTATGCAAACCTGTTCCACCGCCCGCCAGAACTCGCCCAGATCCACCGGCCCCGCAGCGCCATTGGCCATTAGAACGGCCATGTCGTTGGTGGAGGTGTCGGCGTCCACCGTGACCTGGTTGAAGCTTTTGTCCACCACCTCCTTCCAGCCCCGGCGCAGCTCCTCCTGGGAAACTTGGGCATCGGTGACAATGTAGGCCAGCATGGTGGCCATCTGGGGGGCTATCATGCCGCTGCCCTTGCACACCCCCACCACCCGGGCCCCGCCCCCCAGGGTGGCCTCGGCCATCTTGGGCACCAGGTCGGTGGTCATGATGGCCTCGGCGAAGGGGTCCAGCTCGAGGCCCAGCCGAATCTGCGGCAGGCCCGCGGCAATTCTCTCCAAAGGCAGGGGCTGCCCTATCACCCCCGTGGAGGCGGTCAGCACCGCCTCGGGAGGAAGCCGAAGCTCCTCGGCGGCCAGCTCTGCCATTCGTCGGTCGGCCCACACACCCTGTTCACCGGTAGCACAGTTGGCGTTGCCGGCGTTGACCACCACAGCCTGCAGCGGCCTGTTGCCCGCCAGCAGTTCGCGGCCCCGCACCACACAAGGAGCGGCGGCCTTGTTGAGGGTTCCTACGAAAGCCCAGTTGCATGGGGTTCCCGAGACCAACAGGGCCAGATCCGGCTTGCCCGAGGGCTTGATGCCTGCCCGGGTGGCCCCAGCACGAAAACCAACGGGAAGTCGCATGGTAGCAGGATATCCTTTCCAACGCCAGGATTCACCACCTATCGCCGGCCTTTTGCCCCTGGCCATGGAGCAGGTTGCTGGGGAGGGCACCAGGAGCGCTCAAAGCCCCGGACGCACCCCAGAAACGCTGCGAGCGTCAGCGGGCTGGGGCGTGACTAGGTCGTTGGCTCGATCAAACCGTAGTTGCCGTCGCGGCGGCGGTAAATTACATTGATCTGCTCGGTGGCAGCGTTGCGGAACACGAAGAAATCGTGGCCCAGGGCCTCCATTTCAAAGGCTGCGTCCTCCGGGGTCATGGGCTTCATGACGAAGCGCTTGGTGCGCACAATGCGAGGTGCTTCTTCTTCTGGCTCCTCCATCCGGGGCGCCGCAGGCACCGAGGCGAGCTGGCGGGCCCGCTGGAAGTAGCGCTCCTTGTAGCGCTTGAGCTGGTACTCCAGCCGGTCGATGGCCCGGTCAATCGCCGCGTACATGTCGGGGTCAGCCTCCTCCACCCGCACGATACCCCCAGGCACGTTGACCTGAATCTCGGCCTTGGCCCGGCGCTCGATGCGGGGGCCCTGGGCCAAAGAAAGCACCACCTTTGCCTCGGCATTGTCGTTGAAGTGGCGGTCCAGCCGGGCCATCTTTTTGTCCAGGTAGTTCTTGAGGGCCTCGGTAATCTCGATCTGACGACCGACCAGTTTATAAACGTTCATGCTTGCCCTCCAACCAGGCGAAGCCCAACCTGTAGACCCGAAGACACCCCCTCGCCTGGTGAACCCATACTATCACCTGGGGTGAGGGATGGATGTCCGAGCTGACTATGGGCTGACCCAGATGGTCTACTATGTTAGGCTATAGCGCCCATCGCGCTCGTCCCGCACCAGCTGGCCTGCCCTGAGCACCACCACCCGCTGAGGATAGGCCTCCACCAGGTCGCGGGCGTGGGTGGCCACCAGCACGGTGGCCCCCCGGGCGTGGGCCCCCTTGAGGATCTCCAACACCGCCAAAGCGTTGGCCGGGTCCAGGTTGCCGGTGGGTTCGTCGGCCAGCAGGACCGGCGGGTCGCCTACCAGCGCGCGCGCGATGGCCACCCGCTGGGCTTCCCCCACCGAGAGCTCCTCGGGGTAGGCCCGCTTCTTGTGCACCAGCCCTACCTGGCGCAAAGCCCGGGTCACCCGAGGAGCCCACTCAGCCGCGGGTACCCCCAGCACCCGCAGCACGAAGAGCAAATTCTCCTCCACGGTTCGGTCCCTGAGCAGGCGATGGTCCTGGTAGACCACCCCAATCCGCCGGCGGTGCAGCGCAATCCGGTCGCCCCGCAAGGCCTTGAGGTTCTCCCCAGCGAAGTAGACCGCCCCCTGGGTGGGCTCGAGGCGCTTGAGGATGAGGTTCAAAAGGCTCGACTTTCCAGCCCCCGAATGCCCCACCAGAAAGACGAACTCGCCCTTCTTAATCTCCAGGCTCACATCGAACAGGGCCTTGGTCCTGGTGCGGGGGTACTCCAGCGTCACCCGGTGGAAGTGAATCATACGCCCCTGCCCCCCAGGCTACACCACAGAGCGCGGGCGAGGATCGAAGCGGCGGATGAGCAAAGCCCCCACCACAAACCCACCGATGTGGGCCCAGAAGGCAATACCCTCCTGGCCCATAAAGTCGCCCAAAAACTGGATCAGCAGCCAATACCCCAGGTAGATGAAGGCCGGCACCGGCACGGGAATCCAGCCAATCAGGGAAAGAATCAGAGCCCGGGGGTAGAGCACGATGTAGGCCCCGAGCAGGGCCGAGATGGCCCCCGAGGCCCCAATCATGGGCACATCGGCAAAACCGCTCATCAACCCCTGCACGAAGGCCGCGGCCACCCCCCCCACCAGGTAGAAGAGAAGGAAGCGCCCATGGCCCAGGCGGTCCTCCACGTTGTCCCCGAAGACCCACAAAAACCACAGGTTGCCCAGCAGGTGGAGCACCCCCCCGTGCAGGAACATGCTGGTAAAGAGGGTGGGCCAGTCCCCCCAGGGGTCGGCCAGGAAGCGAGCGGGCACAAAACCGTAGGTCTGAACGACGTAGGCGGGGTCGGTGAGAAAGTAGGTGTAGAAGAAGCCCAGGAGGTTCAGAACCACCAGCCCGTAGACCCCATAGGGCCGCCGCCGGGCCCGGTTGATGTCGTGCAGGGGAAACATGGCCCTAGGTTACCCCAAGGCAAGGCGAAACCCCCCACCAAGGGGGGCTCGCCGGGGCACGCTGGGGTTAGGGATTGACCCGCACCTCGATGCGGCGGGGCTGGGCTGCTTCGGCCTTGGGGATGTCGAGATAAAGAATCCCGTGCTTGAAGGTGGCCTCGATCCTGGTGAGGTCGTAGGTGTTGGGAATGACGAAGCTCCGCTCGAACTTGCCGTAGGCCCCCTCGAGCCGCCACTGGTTGGCGTTCTCAGGCTTTTGGAAGGGCCGCTCGGCCCGGATGGTGAGGGTGTTGTTCTCGGTGGTCACCTCCACCTGCCCGGGCTCCACCCCTGGCAGGTAGACCAGGAGGTGCACCCCCTTCTCGTCCTCCAGGGCGTCCACCAAAGGCGTGTTGGCGCTTTCTGACGCCGGGCTCAGGAGGCTGCGCAGCAGGGCATTCTGGAGCTGCTCAATCTCGCGGAAAGGGTTGTAGCGAATCATCCTAACCTCCTCTACAATCACAAATATAAAAGTTGAGTAACTTGTTGTCAAGTGTTCTGAAAAAACCATGAAGATTCGTCCGGTCAGCCCCCGGGAAAAGCCCGCGCCCGGGTCCGCATGGACCCGGGCGCTCCTGTTTCCGGGCCACCCCGGCTAACGCTTCTCACAGGTGCGGCTCCAACCTCTGCACCAGCATGGGCTTGGGCGCAGCCCCTACGATGCGCTCTACCGGCTGGCCGTTTTTGAATAGGATGAGGGTGGGAATCCCCTGCACATGGTAGGCGGCCTGGGCCAGGGGGTGGTGGTCCACGTTGAGCTTGACGATCTTGAGCCGGCCCGCGTACTCCCGGGCCAGCTCCTCCAGTATGGGAGCTATGAGCCGGCAAGGACCGCACCACTCCGCCCAGAAGTCCACCAGCACCGGCACGCTGGCCTGCAGCTCTGGGGTAAGCCCCTGGGTGGCGTTCACCAGCCAGGGCAGGGGCTTCTTGCAAGCTCCGCAGACCGGCACCTGGCCCGCAGGGGGGTTGCCGAGGCGGTTCTTGGCACCACACTGAACGCAAGCGACAACATTCTCACCTGGCATAGGCGCCTCCTAGCAGCTAGGCCGCTGCCGCTGTACGGGTCTCGAAGGTAAGGCCCAGAGGGCCGAGGCCTACGTAGACGTGGGCCCCATCGGGCACTTCGCCTGCGAGGATTTTGCGCGAAAGCGGGGTCTCGAGCTCCCGCTGGATCACCCGCTTCAGGGGCCTGGCGCCAAAAACCGGGTCGTAGCCGCGGCTGGCCAGGAAGTCGAGGGCCTCCTGCGAGAGCTCCAGGGCAACACGGCGCTCGCTCAACCGGCGCCGCACGGCCTCGAGCTGAATCTGCACGATTGCGGCAATCTGCTCCCGGGCCAGAGGCCGGAAGACCACGATCTCGTCCAGCCGGTTGAGGAACTCAGGGCGGAAGTGCTGCTGCAAAACGCCAAAAACCCGCTCCCGAATGCCCTCGTAGCTCAGGCCGGACTGGATGCCCTCCAGAATCAGGGGGCTTCCCAGGTTGGAGGTGAGGATGATCACGGTGTTGCGGAAGTCCACCGTGCGGCCCTGGCCATCGGTGAGGCGGCCGTCGTCCAGAACCTGCAAGAGCACGTTGAACACATCCGGGTGGGCCTTCTCAATCTCATCGAAGAGCACCACCGAATAGGGCCGCCGCCGCACCGCCTCGGTGAGCTGCCCTCCCTCTTCGTAGCCCACATACCCCGGCGGGGCCCCGATGAGACGGGCCACGGTGTGCTTCTCCTGGTACTCCGACATGTCCAGGCGCACCATGTTGTTCTCGGTGTCGAAGAGGGTGGCGGCCAGGGTCTTGGCCAGCTCGGTCTTGCCCACCCCGGTGGGCCCCAGGAAGAGGAAGGAACCGATGGGCCGGTTGGGGTCTTTGAGCCCGGCGCGGGCCCGCCGGATGGCATCGGCCACCGCCCGGATGGCCTCGTCCTGGCCCACCACCCGCCGGTGCAGCTCGTCCTCCAGCCGCAAAAGCTTCTCCCGCTCGCCCTCCATCAGCTTGGCCACCGGGATGCCAGTCCAGCGCGAGACGATGGCCGCGATGTCCTCCTCAGTAACCATGGGCCGTACGAACTGCGCTCCGGCCATCTGGTCGGCCAGCTCGTTGACCTCCTGCTCCAGCCTGGGCAGCTCGCCGTAGCGGAGCTGGGCGGCCTTGTTCAGGTCGTAGGCCCGCTCGGCCTGCTCAATTTCCCTGCGCACCTCGTCCAGGCGCTGCTGAGCCGCGCGAAGCTTCTGCATCACCTCGCGCTCGGCCTCCCACAGGGCCTGCTGCTTTTTAATCTCGGCCTCGAGCCCGGCGATCTCCTTCTCCAGCTCGCCCAGGCGGAACTTGCTCTCGGCGTCGGTCTCCTTCTTGAGGGCCTCCCGCTCGATCTCGAGCTGGAGCTTCCTGCGGTTCAGGGCATCGATGCTCTCAGGCGAGGACTCCAGCGCCATGCGGAGCCGGGCCGCGGCCTCGTCCACCAGGTCGATGGCCTTGTCCGGCAGCTTGCGGTCGGCGATGTAGCGGTGCGAGAGCTGGGCTGCGGCGATGAGGGCCGGGTCGGAGATGCGCACCCCGTGGTGCACCTCGTACTTCTCCTTGATACCCCGCAGGATGCTCACCGTCTCCTCCACCGTGGGCTCGTCCACATAAACCGGCTGGAAGCGCCGCTCCAGGGCCGGGTCCTTCTCAATCTCGCGGTACTCGTCCAGGGTGGTGGCCCCGATCAGGTGCAGCTCGCCCCGGGCCAGCGCCGGTTTGAGCATGTTGCCCGCGTCCACCGCCCCCTCGGCCTTACCTGCCCCCACCACGGTGTGGAGCTCGTCAATGAAGAGGATAATCTGGCCTGCGCTTTGGACGGTTTCCTGGATGACCGCCTTGAGCCGCTCCTCGAACTCGCCCCGGTACTTGGCCCCAGCCAAGAGGGAACCCATCTGCAGGCTCACGATGCGCTTGCCCTTGAGCCCTTCGGGCACATCGCCCTTCACGATGCGCTGGGCCAGCCCCTCGACCACCGCCGTCTTCCCCACCCCGGGCTCACCGATCAGTACGGGGTTGTTCTTGGTGCGGCGTAGAAGAATCTGGATGACCCGCCTTATCTCTTCGTCCCGCCCGATCACCGGGTCCAGCTTGCCCTGCTCGGCCTGGCGGGTCAGATCCAGGCCGTACTGCTCCAGGGCGTTGTAGGTTCCCTCGGCATGCTCAGAGTTCACGTTCCGACCTCCTCTCACCTCGAGCATCGCCCGGCGCACCCCCTCCGCCTGCAGCCCCCCGTAGCCGGTCTCGGCCAGGGCCAGCAGGAGGGTGTCCAGAGCCACAAAGCGGTCCTTGAGCTCCGAGGCCAGCTTCTCGGCGCGCTCCAGAACCGAGGCCAACCGGGCCGACAGGTACTGCCCTCCTGGCGCGCCCGAGACCCTGGGCAGCCGGCCCAGTTCGGTCTGGGCGGCCTGGTAGATGCTGTGGGGGTCCTGCCCGGCCCTTCGCAGCACCTGCGCCGCCAAGCCGGCCGCATCGCGCAACAAAACCGTCGCCAGGTGGGGCAGGTCGATCTGGGCGTGCGCGGACTCCCGCGCCAGCACCTGGCTCTGGGCGATGGCCTGGCGGGCCTGTTCGGTGAAACGCTCGAGGTTCATACTAAGAGTAGTATGAAAGTTGAGCGTAATATTGTCAAGATTAGCCGGGCCTAGGCCTCCGACCCGCCAGCAGCCTCCAGCAACTCCACCAGCGTGCGCACCCCAAAGCCCGTGCCCCCCGCAGGGCCCAGGGCGTGGGGCTTCTCGCTGTAGGCCGGGCCGGCGATATCCAGGTGGACCAGCGGCTTCTCGGTGAACTGGGCCAAAAACAAAGCGGCGGTGATGGCCCCAGCGGCCCGGCTGCGCCCGTGGGTGTTCTTGAGGTCGGCGGTTTCCGACCTGAGCAGCTCAAGGTACTCCTCCTCCAGGGGCAAGGGCCAGACCTTCTCCCCGGCCCGCTCAGCGGCCTCCTGTACCTCGCGCCCAAAGCGGGGGTCGTTGGTGAAAAGCCCCGCTATCCTCTCCCCCAAGGCCACCACACAGGCCCCGGTCAGGGTAGAAAGCTCCACAATGGCCTCGGCTCCCTGCCGATCGGCATAGGCAATGGCATCGGCCAGGGTCAGCCGCCCTTCGGCGTCGGTGTTCATGACCTCGATGGTCTTGCCGGCCAGGCTCCCCAGGACATCCGAGACCCGGTAGGCCTGCCCCGAGATCATGTTCTCCGCTGCCGCCACATAGGCCCGCACCTCCACCCCAGGCCTGAGGCGGGCAACGGCCCGCATGGCCCCCAGCACGGCCGCTGCCCCGGCCATATCGCTCTTCATGGTGATCTGGTCGGCAGCGGGCTTCAGGGAATAGCCCCCTGTGTCAAAGGTAAGCCCCTTGCCCACCAGGGCCAGCACCCGCCGGGCCGGTCCTTCAGGCTTGTAGGTGAGCTGAATGAAGCGGGGCGGGTTGGCCGAGCCCTGGGCCACGGCATAGAAAGCCTCCATGCCGGCCTCCCTGATCTTTTTTTCATCCCAGACCTCCACCCCAAGGCCCAGCTCCGCCGCCAGCGCCTCGGCCCGGCGCGCAAGCTCTGCTGGGGTGAGCCGGTTGGGGGGTTCGTTGACCAAGTCCCGCGCATAGTTAACCGCCTCGGCCACCACCTCGGCCCGGTCCACCGCCGGGCCTGAGGAGCGGGCCAGCCACAGGCGCAGCCGCTCTGCTCGCCGCTCGGTGGTCTTGTAGCGGCCCCAGCTATACCCCCCCAGCAGGGCCCCCTCGGCCAGGGCGTAGCTGGCCTCCTTCTTGCCCAGCCGTTCGGCCAGGAAGGTCTCGCTTACGGCCTCGCGAAAGCCCAGCCGGGCCACCTCCTGCACCAGCTTGGCCCCGGCCTGCCGCACGGTCTCGAGGCTTACCCCTCGCCTTTTGCCCAGGCCAAAGAGCAGGGCAAACCTGGGCTCCGCCGAGGAATTGAGACTTACCAGCGCGCTTTCGCCCAGGTCTCCCTTAAAGCGCAGGGCCTCCATCACCCGGGACAAAGCCCCCTGGTACTTTTGGTCCAGCTTCTGGCCTTCCTCGCTCAATTCACCGCCCCAGACCCCCACCACCGCCAAAGGAGCAGGAATCTCGTCCAAAAAGCGCCGCGCCGAATTAACCTTTAGCTTCATATTCCCGCGAAATATACCACAGGATGGCCCAAAGGGCCCAGAAGCCCCCAAAGCCACCTAGTCCAGCCGGAAACGGGGCTCGGTCTCGTGCAGGCGCACCCGCTGGATGATGCGCTGGTCGTGTTCGCCCTCGTGGGTGCTGGCAATGACCGTAACGTAGTCGCGAATGGGGCTGCGGAGCACCTTTTTGGTGAGGACCTCCTCTACCTGGAAGATGCCGGCGGAATTGTTCATAATCACCCGGATTTCCACCGGAACCCGCTCACCCTTCAAAATCTGCACCTCGTCCACGGCCAAGGCGCTGATGGAGTGGATGTCCACCGAGCCCAGGGCGAAGGCCTTGCGCCCCCGGCCCTTGGTGATGTCGGTGCCGTCGGCCACCGCGGTGATGCCGGCCTCGATGGTGAGGGGCTCGGGGTCGAGGTCGTGGCAGTGGATGGCGTGGAGCATAAAGGCCCGCAGCTCGGTGCGCTGCTCGGGGTCACGGTAAATCTTCTCCAGGATGCGGTCCAAGATAGGCATGGCCAGCATCACGCTGAAGGCCTCGTGGCGCACGCGGTGGACCTGGTTGCCGATGTCGTGCAGCATGGTGGAGAGGAGAACCACCAAAAAAGCGTCGTCCAGGTCACCCACCCCGCTTTCTACGATGTCGGGGCGCACCCCATGGTCGGAGAGAAGCTGCAGGATGGTCACGCTGGCCGCGCCGGTCAGAAGAGCATGCACCCGTCCGTGGTCGTTGTAGCCCAGCTTGCGCACGGTGATGTAGTTGGCCATGTCCCAGTGGCCCCGGGCCTCGGGGTCTCCGCTCAGCATCTCGTAGGCCGAGAGGGCCTTGGGGTAACGCTGCAGCCCCTCGCGGATGGCCAGGTCGGCCTCCACGTAGAGCTTGGCCTTGGGCTGGGTGACCTGGACGGTGCGCTCGTTCATGACCGAACTGCCTTCCATGCCCTGATGGTAGGGCTGGTGCCCGGGAAGGGCCGTGACAAAAGACACACGCCTAGGCTCCCTTGAACTCAGGGGTGCGCTTCTCCAGGAAGGCCCGGGTGCCCTCCCGCATATCCTGGGTGGCGCAGGCCATGCCAAAGAGGTCGGCCTCGATCTCCAAAGCCTCCTGCAGATCGAGGTTTTCTCCCCGGCCCACCGCCTCCTTGGCCAAAGCCAGGGCCACCGGCGCGTTCTTGAGGATGAGCGCGGCCAGCTCCCGCGCAGTCTCCAGGGCATCCTCCCCCACCCGGTTCACCAAGCCCAGGCTGAGGGCCTCCTCCGCGGTCACATGCCGCCCGGTGTAGATGAGGTCAAGGGCCCGGCCCCGCCCCAGCAAGCGCGGCAGGCGCTGGGTGCCGCCGAAACCGGGGATGATGCCCAGGCCCACCTCGGGCAGGCCCAGCCGGGCCTTGTGGCTCGCCACCCTGAGGTCGCAGGCCAGGGCCAGCTCGAGCCCCCCGCCCAGGGCATACCCGTTGATGGCTGCGATGGTGGGCAGCGGCAGCGCGGCGATTTCGTTGAAGACCGACTGGCCCAGAATAGCGAACTCCCGCGCGGCAAAGACATCCTCCAAAGCAGCAATCTCGCCGATGTCGGCCCCTGCTACAAAAGCCCGCCCCTCCCCGGTGAAGATGGCCACCCGCACCCTAGGGTCCTGGGCGATGACCTCGGTAACCTCGGCCAGCTCCAAGAGGACATCCTGGTTGAGGGCATTGAGGGCCTGGGGCCGCCGAACGGTCACGAGGGCCACCTGGCCCTCCACCTCGTAGCCCAGATACTCGAACTCGGGTACCTCGAACTCGGACATAGACCACCTCCAGCCGGCCCCAAGCATACCCTACTTGGCCTCCAGCCAGTTCTCCCCTATGCCCACGCCCACCTCGAGGGGCACCGCAAACGACCAAGCCCCCTCCATGACCTCCCGCACCACCCCCGCCACCTCCTCGGCCCGCTCGGCCGGGGCTTCCACCAAAAGCTCGTCGTGGACTTGCAGGATTAGGTGGGCCCCCAGGGCCTCCAGCCGGGGGGCCAGCCGGACCATGGCCAGCCGCATCAGGTCCCCGGTGGCCGTGCCCTGGATGGGCATGTTGAAGGCCATGCGCTCGGCCGCCTCGCGCACGCTTTTCACCGGGGCGTTCAGATCGGGCACGTAGCGGCGGCGGCCAAAGAGGGTCTCCACATACCCCCGCTCCCGGGCCTCGGCCAGCGTTTTTTCGATCCAGGCCCGCACCCGGGGGTACGAGGCAAAGTAGCGGGCGATGAACTGCTCGGCCTCGGCGTGGGAAATGGAAAGCTCGCCGGCCAGCCGGTGGGCCGACATCCCGTAGAGTACCCCGAAATTGATGGTCTTGGCCGCCCGCCGCTGCTCGGGGGTCACCGCCTCGGGGGCGACGCCAAACATCCAGGCCGCGGTCTGGGTGTGGATATCCTTTCCCTCGCGGAAGACCCGGATGAGGTTCTCATCCTCCGAGAAGTGGGCCAGCACCCTAAGCTCAATCTGCGAGTAGTCGGCGGCGATGAGGCGCATGCCCGGAGCGGCCACGAAGGCCCGGCGAATCCGGCGGCCCAGCTCGGTGCGCACCGGGATATTCTGCAGGTTGGGGTCCTGGGAGGAAAGCCGCCCCGTGGCGGTGCCGGTCTGGATGAAGCGGGTGTGCAGCCGGCCTGTGCGGGGGTGGATGAGGCGGGGCAGGGGGTCGAGGTAGGTGTTCTTGAGCTTGGCCAGCTCGCGGTAGGCCAGGATGCGCTCGACAATCTCGTGCTGGCCGCGCAGCTCCTCCAGGGCGCTGGCCGCGGTGGAGCGCTTGCCGGTCTGGGTCTTGCGCCCAGGAGCCCTCAGGCCCAGCTCGTCGTAGAGGACGACCTCGAGCTGGTCGCGCGAGTTCAGGTTGAAAGGGCGCCCGGCCAGGCGGTGGACGGCGGCCTCGAGGTAGCCCATCTCCTTGCTCAGCTCCTCCGAAAGGGCCTGCAAATAGGCCGTATCGAGCTGCACCCCCCGGGCCTCCATGCGGGCCAGCACCGCGCCCAGGGGCCGCTCTATCTCGCGATAAAGCCAGACCAGCCGGGCATCCTCCTCGATGCGCGGCCAAAGCGCCGCCCAGAGCGCCTCGGCGGCCTGGGCCCTCTGGGCGGGGTCGTCGCCCCAGTCCCCCACCCCATAACGCCGCAGGGTGCTGGCCGGATCGGTATTGGAAGGGTCGTAGAGGTAGGCCAGCAGCAAAGGGTCGTCGCCCGGGGGCACCCAGAGGCCCTCGCGCAGGGCCAGCGCCGACAGGTCCTTGGCCAGCAGGGCCCTGAGCTCGGGGAACCGCCCGAGCTCCCCCACCTCCGGCCGGGCGCGGTAGACCCGGGCCCCCGCAGCAGCAGCCAAGCCGGTGAGACGGGCCCACATGGGCTGGGGCCGGTCCAGGGTGTAGCCCAGAAAGGCCCCCGGAGGCGGCGGCCAGGAGGCCTCCTCGGCCTGGGGGGGTGCGGCCAGCAGGCCCAGCTCGCGCAGGATGGAGCCAAACTCGAGCCGCTCCAGCACCTCCCTCAAAGCAGCCCAGTTCGGCTCACGGCGGTGGCACCCAGAAAAATCAAATTCGATGGGCAGGTCGGTCTGAATCCGGGCCAGGCGGCGCGAAAGCTCAACGCTTTCCCGGCTCTCCTCTAAGCTCCTCTTCACCTTGGGCGGCAGCTCGGCCAGGTGGGCCCAAAGCCCCTCCAACGAGCCCCAGGCCGACAAAAGCCTGGCAGCGGTCTTCTCCCCAATCCCCCGGGCCCCAGGCAGGTTATCGGAGGCATCGCCCACCAAAGCGCGGAAGTCCACCCACTGGTCCACCCCCACCCCGTACCTCTCCACCACCGCCTCCGGGGTCATGACCCGGCCCTCCGGGAGCACCACGCTCACCCGGGGCGAGAGGAGCTGGAAGCTGTCCCGGTCACCGGTGAGAATCCGCACCGGGTAGCCGGCCTCCTCAGCCCGGCGGGCCAGGGTGCCGATAACGTCGTCGGCCTCGTAGCCGCCCAGCTCGAAGCGCCTGAGCCCCAGAAGGTCCACCAGCTCCTTGATGCGCTCGAGCTGCAGGGGAAAGTCCTCCGGGGTGGGGGCCCGGCCGGCCTTGTAGCCCTGGTAGGCCTCATGGCGAAAGGTCTTGGCCGGGGCGTCGAAGACCACCACCACGCAGTCGCCGTCCTCGCGCAACAGCTTGAGGAGGCTGCGCAAAAACCCGTAGATGGCCTGGGTGGGCTCCCCGCGCGAGGTGGTGAGCTTGCCAAAAGCGAAGTAGCTGCGGTAGGCCAGGTGGTGGCCGTCCACCAGCCAGACGCGCTGGGGGCCCTGCCCTTCCGCGAAGAGGCTAGGCTGCTCCACCCGGCCATTCTATCCTGATGACACCTGGACAACCTGGACGGGTTAGACTGCAGGTGCGCAGAAAGGGGCAGAAGATGAGAAAAATCATGCTGCAGGCGGGGCTTTTGCTGGCTTTCGGGCTGGCCCAAAACGAGGCTCGAGTGGAGGTTGTGGCCCACACCTGGCGCATCCAGGACGGTTTTCTCAAAGTAGCGGGCGAACTGCGCAACCCTTACCGCGAGGCGCTCTGCTTCGTAGAGGTCAACTTCCGCTACCTGGACGAAAAAGGACAGCCCATCGAGGTGGAGCGCTTCACCGCCCGCGAGGCCGGCTGGATGCCCAGCGACGGGGTGATGGCCGATCGAGACGTGGTGCCGCCCGGTGAGACCAGCTCGTTCTACCGCTCGCGCGATCTAACCAAGCTCAAGACCAGGCCCGTTCAGGTGGAGATCCGGGCCTACGGCCTGCGCCTCAGGTCCATGCCCACCACGGCGGCTTTGAGCGAGGTCGGGGTCGAGAAAACAGGGTCCAACTTCCGGGTCCGGGGGTTCTACACCGCCTCCGGCCAGCCTGCCCGAAACCCCTCGGTGGTCGCCGTGGGCTACGATGCAGCTGGCAAGCCCCTGATCTCCTCCCGAGTATACTTCACCCAAAATGGCTCGGCCCTGCGCCAGGCTGTACCCGGCCAGCGCTACCCCTTCAGCCTCCTGCTTTCCGGCGAAACCGGCGCCGTGCAACAGGTTCGCGCCTACCCCTCCTGGGAGTGCGAGTAGCCCTAGATGCCTGGCGGCACGCTCCTTGGGATGCTGCGCGCGTAAATCTCGGCCTGCCGTGCGGCTTGGGGACCGTTGGTATAGCGAACCGCAACCTCTACCCGGACCGCACCGATCAGGGCGTTGGGGCTGCTCGTGGTAAGCCCACTTACAGAGCCCAGGACAGCCAAAACCCTATCCACAGAACTCTCGCTGCCGGCGAAGTAGAGCGAGCCGAGGTTGGTCCGACCTGGGTCTACAGAGTCGGCGATTACCCCCCGGGCGTGCAGGGGCAGGCTCAACCAGTTCTGGGCTATCTGGGCAGGATTGGTGTTGGCAGGCCAGCTTACCCCCCGCACCTGGTACTCTGCCAGCACAAAGCCGCTGTTCCCCTGGGTCTGGCCCAGGTCCGCTACGAAGGGTGCGCGGGGCTCCACGCGGAATACGAACCCACAGTACAGCGCACCCGCGACAGGGCAGTAGGCGCTGTTTGGCGGCAGGAGCACGGCCAGCGCCTGGCTACCTGTGGTTACAACCAGCCCCCCAGGCAGGATGATGGGAACATTGTTCGGATAGATGTAGGCCGCCTGGGCAACGATATCGGAAAGCCTCAGCGTAGCCAGGCGCACGTCCTCGTGGACCTGGCCCGCCAGGACCTGCCGGCTGGTCAGGTTCTGGTTGTTGAAAAGCAGGCTGCTGGCCAGGGTCAGGACCACACTGAAGATGGCCATGGCCACCAGAAGTTCCACCAACGAAAGACCCTTGTTGCGCATAAAAAACCTCCTAACGCAAGGCCGAGGAGTTGGGGTTGCCCACGTCCACCACCAGCCGGGTCCTGAGCTCACCGCCCCGGAAGACCGAGATCACCACCCGCCTCAAAGGAGGCTGCCCGCTGCCGGTGTAGGCGGTCCCGTCGGGGTTGAGGCGGGCGGTGGCATCGACGGTGGCCGAGAAGCCCGCAGCGGTGAGGCGGGCGTTCAGGGCCGAGAGGTCCGGGGACGTGCCGGCTATGAAGTTAGCCGGTACGCTCCAGTGCGTGCGGTAAAGCTCGGCCACGGCCTGGGCATACTCGGTGGCCACCGCGTTCCGCCGGCTCTCCTGGGCTATGCGGAGGCTGCCCCCGAAACTGCTGGCCAGAACCCCCAGGGCCACGGTCAGGATGGCCAGGGCCACCAGCACCTCCACCAGCGTAAATCCCCTCCAGCTCACGGCAGCACCACCTTTCCTGTGGGCAGGAGAACCACGGAGCGGCTCCTGTTGCCAAGCGCCAGCTCAATCCGGTACTGGCTCAAAGGAAAGCCCCGACCCGCAAACTGGATGGGGCCCGCAGGGCTCACCGAAACGATGCGCGCCCCGTGGGGCAGGGTTCGGCTTCCCAGGGGCCCGTCGCTGCTAGACCAGGACAGGCTACCTCCCCCCACCGCCAGGTCCACCCGGTACCCCCGGCTTTCGGTAAGGGCCCGCTGGCTCACCTGCTTGAGCACCTCGGCCAGTTCCATCCGGGCCTGGTTCAGGCGCTGGCCCTCCAGATACCGGACCAGGCCGACCGCGGCAATGGGGGTCAAAATGCTCAAAACCACCAGCGCGACCAGAAACTCCACTAGCGTAAAACCGGTCCTCATGGCCCACCCCGCCTGTAGTCCATCCTTAGGCGGATTTCTTCGGGCAGGTAGCCCACCTCAAAGGGATAGACCTCCCGCTCGCTGCCATCCACGAACCGCAGCACCCAGCGCCCATCCCGCCGGGTCACGTAGTCCACGGTTGAGGGAGCAATCCTCTCCAAGGATTGTTCGGCCAGCCTGGACGGGACCGAAGAGGAAGGGTCCTCGTCCTCCACCAGCACCGCCGGGCGGGCCTGGGAAGTCACCGCAGAAGCCTCTTCCCGGGGCCTCAGCCACCACAAAACCCCTAGCAGCAAGACCGCCAGTACAACCAGCCACCTCTCCATTAGCGCACCCTCTCGCTCGGATCGGCCGATACACGCCAGCCGATGGTCTGCCCTGGATTGCCAAGCACCATGTTGTAGCCGTAGCCGCCGTTGCGCAGCCGGTGGTCGTGACGACTCCCCGTTCTTCAGAACGGGGCTTCTCGGTTCACGCGGAAGCGGCTACCCGCTGTCCATCCCCGAGGGCTCCGTCCAAGCCCAACGCCAGAATAACCTTTGCGGCAGCCACGTCCC
>NZ_QQSV01000009.1 GCF_003351145.1 Meiothermus sp. QL-1
ATCCTGGCCAGGTCGGGGCGTGCACCCGACCGCAGATGGGCTCGGACGGAGCCTGCGGGGATGGATACGGCAAGGGCCGTCCCGTGAGAACCGCGAAGCCCCGTTCTTCAGAACGGGGAGTCGTCACAATCAGACCGAAGCGCCCTATGCACGAGCTTCTCGCCAATCAGGTACTCTGGACAGCCATCCTAGCCAGCGTGCTGGCCCAGCTCATCAAGCTCCTCATCTACTACTGGATGGAGCGCCGCTGGGAATGGGAGCGCCTGGCTGAGACCGGAGGGATGCCCAGCTCCCACTCGGCCACGGTGGCGGCGCTGGCCACGGGGGTGGGCATCACCGAGGGGCTGGGCAGCGCGTACTTTGCGATTGCGGTGGTGCTGGCCATCATCGTGATGTACGATGCCACCGGTATTCGTCGGGCCGCCGGGCTGCACGCGGCCCGCCTGAACGACCTTTTCGAGGAGTTCCGGGCGGTTTTCCAGCAAGGGCCCAAGCCCGAACCCCTGAAGGAGCTTTTGGGGCACACCTACCTCGAGGTGGCGGTGGGGGCTCTCTTGGGCATTGGTTTTGCCCTTCTCAGCTTTGCCCTGTTCTAGCTCCTTGGCTATTATGGGGGAAAGGAGAGACCATGCCGGTACGCTCAGCCAACGCAGTGTGGAAAGGCACCCTCAAGGAAGGGCAGGGCCATCTGAGGTTGCAAAGTGGGGTTTACGAGGGGCCCTATACCTGGGCCTCGCGCTTTGCCGATGCCGCGGGCACCAATCCCGAGGAACTGGTGGCGGCGGCCCACGCCGGCTGCTTCGCCATGTTCCTCTCGGCCCTGCTCACCAACCACAACACCCCCCCGGAGGAGCTCAACGTCACCGCCAGGGTCCACCTGGGCGAGGGGCCCACCCTTACCAAGATCGAGCTGGAGCTTTCGGCCCGGGTGCCCGGTCTTGACCCTGGGAAGTTCGCCGAGCTGGCCGAGGAGGCCAAGGCCAAGTGCCCCATTTCCAAGGCCCTGGCAGCGGTACCGGAGATTACCCTGGAAGCCCGGCTGCTCTAAATCGCCTGCCCCGCCGGCCAGGGGGTGCTCGGGCCTGCTGGTAGAAGCGCTTCCATGACCCTCTTATACTAAGAGCGCTTCTGTCAGGAGGTGGCAATGTATCGATCTCCCCCCGGCGCTCGAGGTTTTTTCATCGCTATCGGCCTTTTGGGTGGGGCCCTGCTGCTGGCTACGCTGGCGGGGCTGCTCCTGTACTGGGCCTTGCAGGCGGCTTTCCCCAGGCCGCTCGAGGCGGCTTACCCCGGGTACCTGGTCCTGATCTTTGCCCTTCTGGTCCTGCTGCCTCTGCTGGTCTTCCTGGGGCGGCGGGTGCCTTACCTGACCGACTGGTACTATCTGCTGCCGGCCATCGCCTTTCTCCTGGCCTTTACGGTCTTTCCTATTTTTCTCACGGTTTACTACAGCTTCACCAACTACACCGGGCTGCGCAACGGCAAGCCCGACCGCTCCACCGAAACGGCGGTGGTGCAGGTAGAGGACCGCTCGCTGGTGCTGGAGGGGGAGGCCTACCCCCTGCTGCGCTGCGACCGGCCCGACTGCGCCGGCCAGCCCCTGGAGATCACCAGCCGCACCCAGCGGGCCCGGGTGGTGGCGGAGAGGGCCCAGGGCGAGGTGGTGCTCCTTACCGCCCCGCCCCCTTTTACCCCCAGCCTGGTTTACAAGATCAACGACTACCAGTTCGTGGGCTTCCAGAACTACGTGGAAATCTTCAGCCGAGCGGGCAGCGTTTTGCTCCCGGTGCTCGTTTGGAACCTCATCTTCGCTGCCGGCGCGGTGGTGGTGGGGGCGGTCCCGGGCCTGGTGTTGGGCCTGATCCTGAGCAACAAGAACCTGGCCTTCCGGGGCTTTTACCGCACGGCCCTGATCATCTCCTGGGCCATACCGGCGGTCATCAGCGTGCAAATTTTCACCGCCATGCTCAACGTTCAGTTTGGCCCCATCAACCGCCTGCTGGGCTTGCTGGGGGCCTATCCTGTTCCCTGGCTCACCGACCCCGAGTGGTTCAAGGTCTCGGCCCTGCTCATCAGCCTCTGGCTGAGCTTCCCCTACTGGATGACCGCCACTTTGGGAGCTCTTTCCACCATCCCCGAGGACGTCTACGAGGCGGCCAGAATAGACGGCGCCAGCGGCTGGCAGACCCTCACCGGCATCACCCTGCCCTTGCTGCGTCAACCTTTCATTCCCTTGATTTTGGGCTCCTTTGCCTTTAACTTCAACAACTTTAGCCTCATCTACCTGATGGGCCCCCAGCCTGGGGTGGAGGGCCGCCCCTCTACCGCCCAGGCCGGCGATATCCTGATTACCTGGGCCTACAAGACCGCCTTCCAGGCCGATGGGGGCCAGGCCTATGGCCTGGGTGGGGCCATCTCGGTGCTGATTTTTCTGCTGACGGTATTCATAAGCCTCATCAATTTCCGCTTTACCGGGGCTTTACGGGAGGTGCGCTGATGCGCTGGCTGGGTTGGACGCTCCTGGCCCTTTTGCTGGCCTGGCTGGTGGGGGTTTACCTTCCCGACCTTTTCTCGCGGGTACAGCCCAACCTGCCGCCGGGCTTCGTGCGGATTGAAAACGGCTGGGTCTATGCCCTGGGGGGGCTGCTGGGGCTGGTGCTGTTGATTCTGGGGTATGCGGTGGGGGTGACCAGCCTGGTAAACCGGCGCACCGGCCGCCGCCGCAGCTTCTGGCCGCTTTTTGGCCAGGGGCTAACGCACCTCTTTATGGTGCTGGTGCTCTTTTTTGCCTACTACCCGGTGCTGCAGATTCTGGCCGCCTCCTTTGACCCCCGCAACACCCTCTACCGCATCCTGCCGCCCCAGAGCGAAAACCTTTTGGTGCGGGCTCGAGTAATCCCCGATCTTTCCCAGCTTAGCTGGGAAAACTACGCCCGGCTCTTCGAGGGGTTTGTGCTCTACCCCTACCAGGTGGTTTTGCTGCTTCTGGCCGGGCTCGCCTTGCTGGGGGTGGGGCTTTTGGCTGCTTACCGAAGGCTGGTGGGGGACGCCCAGGCCGACAGCCCCCTGGGCCTGGCGCAGAACCGCAGCCTGGCGGCCTTTGCTCTCCTCAGCTTTGCCCTGGTGGTTTTGATTTCTCCCGCGCAGTTCACCGGCCAGACCACCGAGTCCAAGTTCCTGCTCTGGGTGCGGAACACCCTGTTTGTTTCCGGGCTCACAGGGCTTCTGGCCGTGCTCCTCACGGCCACGGCAGGCTATGCCTTCGCCCGCTTCAACTTTCCCGGGCGCTACCCTTTGCTTTTAGTGTTCATTTTCATCCAAATGTTCCCGGGGTTTTTGGGGCTGGTGGCCACCTATATCCTCATCTCCAACCTGGGGCTCCTGAACACCTTCACAGGGCTGGTGCTGGCCTACTCGGGGGCCATCATCAGCTTCGGTACCTGGGTGTACAAGGGCTTTTTGGAAAGCATCTCCAAAAGCCTGGAAGAAGCCGCCCTGATCGATGGGGCCAGCAGGTGGCAGGTTTTCACCCGGATTCTGTTGCCCCTTTCGGCCCCCATGTTCGTCTTCATCTTCCTCTTGCAGTTCGTGGGCACCTATTCGGAGTTCATCGTGGCCAATCTGTTCCTCACCGGGGTGGATGCCTGGACGGTGGGGATGGGCCTCAGGAACTTCACCACCGGGCAGTTCTCCACCAAGTGGGGCCTGTTTGCTGCAGCAGCGGTGGTGGGCTCGCTGCCCATTCTGCTTACCTTCTACGGCTTTCAGCGCTACTTTGTTTCAGGCTACACCGCAGGCGCGGTGAAGGAGTAGCGCTTCATCGCTTGGGCTGGCTGGGCCTTATGTCCAGCTCGCTCACCACGATGCCGGGGTCGGTCGTGAGCAGGTAGAGCACCGCCTGGGCCACGTCCTGGGGCTTTATCTTCCAGCCCACCCCGGTGGGGTTGCCGGCGAAGGGGGTGTCCACCGAGCCGGGCAGGATGCTGCTTACCCGGATGCCCTGGTGGCGCAGGTCGAGCAGTGCCGCCTCGGAGAAGCCCAGCAGGCCGAACTTGCTGGCGTTGTAGGCTGCCCCCCCGGCGAAGGCGTTTTTCCCCGCCAGCGAGCCGATGTTGATGATGTAGCCTCCCCCCCGTCTGAGCAAGGCGGGGACCGCAGCCTTGGTGGCGTAGAAGGGGCCGGTGAGGTTGGTCTGCACCACCTGCTGCCACTCCTCCGGGCTTAGCTCGTGCACGGGCTTGAAGATGCCGATGCCGGCGTTGTTGATGAGGAAGTCTAGGCCGCCGAATTGAGCTTCCAGCCGCTCCACTGCCTGCACCAGGTCCTCGTAGCGGGTGACGTCCCCCGGCAAAGCCAGGCAGCCGCCCAGCTCAGCGGCCAGCCGGGCCAGCTTGTCCTGGCTGCGGGCAAAGAGCCCCACCCTCACCCCATGGGCCACCAGCGCGCGGGCGATTTCCAGGCCGATGCCCGAGGAGGCTCCGGTGACCAGTGCTACTTTTCCATGCAAATCTGCCACGCCCTATATCGTTTTTAGGGAGCAGGAGGGCCACAATGACGGGCGACACCTTTCAGGGCTCCACCACGATGCGCCCCCGCATGCCGAGCTGGGCATGGCCATTTACGGTGCAGATGTACTCGATCTCGCCGGCCAGGTTAAAGACCACCCGCTGGCGCTCGCCGCCGTTCAGCCTTCGGGTGCTGAACTGGAGTGCAGCAGGGGTGCTGGGAACCGAAACTGCGTCGTGTACGCCCTGATCAGCGTTGAAAAACTCGATACAGCCGCCTTTCTTGAGGGTCACGAGGCTAGGGTTGAAGGGCTGGGTGGGGCTGACCATCCGCACCTCCGCGCAGGCGGTGGGGGTGTTGGCCCCGCTGCAGGCAGCCAGGAGCACCAGGCCAAGGAACAGGAGCACAGGCATGGCATTACCCTAACCCCTTGCAGCCCCGGGCAGCCTTTAGCGTTGCTTAAGCTACTCCTGCATGGGGGCTTCCCTGCGCACCAGGCCCTGCTGGTGGGCCTCTATCAGCGCTTTTAGGGCTTTGCCGCGGTGGGAGTAGCGGGCTTTTTCCTCCAGGGTCATCTCGGCAAAGGTCTTTCCGGCCTCGGGTACCAGAAAGAGAGGGTCGTAACCGAAGCCCCAGTCGCCTCTGGGGGCCTCCAGGATCTCCCCCTCGGTCTCGCCGCGGTAGAGCTCCAGGTAGCCATCGGGGTAGGCCAGGGCCAGCACGGCCACGAAGCGGGCCTGGCGCTCGCCTGGCGGGAGCCCGCGCATGCGCTCCAGCAGGTAGACGTTGCGCTCTAGGTCGGAGTTACGGTTGCCGTAGCGCGCCGAGTAGACCCCGGGCTCGCCGCCCAGGGCTTTGACCTCGAGCCCAGAGTCGTCGGCTAGGGTGGGCAGGCCGCTGTGCCTGGCGGCGAAGGCGGCCTTGAGTATGGCGTTGTCCTCGAAGGTGGCGCCCTCCTCGGGAGGCAGCTTGAAGGGGTAGTCAAGCAAAGAAAGCACGGTCCAACCCAGCGGGGCCAGGCCCTCCTTGAGCTCGCGGAATTTGCCCGGGTTGGAGGTCGCTATCAGAAGCCGCATCGGCTCTATCTTAGCGCTTCTGCGGGGGACCTCAGGTTTTTGCATGGATTTGGGCGTGAAGCCGCCGCACCAGCTCAGGAATCTGGGCCAGCCCCAGCTCGAACATCGCCTGGTAGGTTTCCTTGGGAATCGGGCGGCCTTCCCCGGCTCCGTGCAGCTCGATGATTTCGCCAGCCCGGGTGGCCACCACGGTCAGGTCGGCCCAGGCGTTTTCGTCCTCGAGCTGGGTTAGGTCGAGCAGGAGGGTGCCGTCGCTCATCCAGCCCACGCTCACCGCGGCAAACTCGGTCAGGGGCCACTCGTCGAGCCGGCCCTGCTGGACCAGCCGGTCCAGGGCCATGTGTAAGGCAGCGTACCCCCCCAGAAGCGCGGCCACCCGGGTCCCGCCGTCGGCCTGGATCACGTCCGCATCCACCACCACCGTTCTGCCCGGCAGAAGGCGCAGGTCCAGCACGGCCCGGAAGGCCCGGCCCAAAAAGCGTTGAATTTCGGCGGTGCGGCCGGAGATTTTTTGCCGTTCGCGCTCCTTGCGCTCCTGGGTGGAGCGGGGCAGCAGGTTGTACTCCGCCATCAGCCAGCCCTGCCGGCCCGGGACGTGCCGCGGCACCCCTTCGGTGAGGGAGACGTTCACCAGGACCCGGGTCTGGCCCAGCTCCACCAGGGCCGAGCCTTCGGCATACCGTACGTAGCCCATCTGTAGCCTGAGAGGGCGCAGCTCATGGGCCGCGCGGCCGTCCTTGCGCTTCATCGCCCGAGACTTTACCACAAGGGCATTTGACGCTAGAATATCCGGGCGTGCCGGTGTAGCTCAGCGGTAGAGCACTCGATTCGTAATCGAGCGGCCGTCGGTTCAAATCCGACCACCGGCTCCACATAAAGCCCAGCGCAGCCAGGGGGCCAGCTCGGCCAGGCTCTGCATGGGGGGCAGGCTGGCCGCCAGGGGTCCGGAGACCACCAGGGGCACCGGGTTGCGGGTGTGCTGGGGGTGCCAGGGCTCCTCGGCGTTGCCGTGGTCGCTGGTGAGAACGAGGGTGGCCTCGCCCTGGGCGGCCAGGAAGCCTGCCAGGAAACGGTCGAGCTCGAGGAAGCGCTCTGCCAGGCGTTCGGGCTCCCGGTGGGCGGCGTGGTCCAGGGCCCAGTGCTCCAGGATGACCAGATGGTGGGCCTGGGCCAGCCGGGCGAAGCGGGCCCCGCTGGCCTCGGGCTCGGGCCAGAAGGCCGGGGGAAGGGCCAGGGGGTGTTCCCAGGGTAGCAGCGCCAGCCCGGCTGCTCGGGCCGCATAGCCGAAGGCCGAGAGCAGGTTGCGGCGGCTTTTCTGCGTTCGCTCCAGGTAGCTTTCGTGATAGCCGTTGGCGTGGAGCACCCTGAGGCCCTGGCGGACAGCCCAGACCTGGAGGCTTTCGCTTTGCAGCAGGGCCTGCAGGCGGCTCAGGGGGTGGGGGCCCTGGTGCCGCCCCAGCAGCCTGGCTGCGTTTATGCCGGTGAGGAGGGTGGTCTGGCCGGTGCCCGACTGGGGCAGCCCCTCTACCCCCAAGCAGGCGTCCAGCACGCGGTAGGCGTGGTCGCTGGTGGTGAAGGGCAGCCGGCTGAAGCCCCGGCTGAGCCCCCTCAGGGTGGGCAGCTTTAGCCGGTGCAGGGGGCTGGCGGGGTCCTCGCAGACCCCCAGCCCGTCCACAAACAAGAAGGCCAGCACGGGCCCATTTTCACCCCGAGCTGGGTGTGGGTTCAAAGCGCCAGGCCCATCCCTTTCAGCTCGCGCAGGGCCTCCGAGGCGTTGGGGTAGCGCTCGCGGGCATCCTTGGCCAGGAGTCGGTTGAGGTAGGCCTGCAGCTCCTTTGAGGCCGTGAGCCCGGTCTCCGGGGCGATGCAAAGCGGCGGAGGAGGGGTGTGGAGATGGGCCCGCAGCACCTCGGTGGGTTCCCCGGTAAAAGGGAGTTCGCCGGCCAGGGCCCAGTACAGGAGCACGCCCGCCGAGTAGATGTCTGAAGCGGGGGTAGGGGGCTGGCCGCGGATCTGCTCTGGGGCGATGTAGGCGGGGGTGCCCAGGCGGACCTGCCGGGAGAAGCGTTCGCTGGCCGGCCCCGAGAGGTCGAAGTCCACCAGCCGGGCCTCACCGGTGCCATCTACCACCAGGTTTTCGGGTTTCACATCGCGGTGGACCAGGTTTTTGCTGTGCATGTGCGCCAGGGCCTCGAGCAGGTGCTGGAATACCAGGAGCACCCGGCTGGGGTGGTCCTGGCGCCACTCGGAGAAGCGGCTGCCTGGGGCAAAGGCCAGCAGCACGGCCGGGTGGTTGCAGCCGTTGTACGGCACGCTGAGCCGGGCCAGCACGGGGTTGATGTGGGGGTGCTTGAGCTGCCGGCCCACCCGCCACTCGCGCTCGGCCCGGCCCTCGAAGCCTTTGGGAAAGACCTTTAGGGCGTAGGGGGTGCCGTGAATGTCGAAGGCCAGGTGGACCGTGGCCAAGGAGCCGCGGGCGATGGGGCGGATGACCTTGTACCGGCCCTCCAGGGTGATTCCGGCTAACCCCACAGCACCACTATACCCGCTTTGGTCAGGGTTCTTGGGCCATTCTAGAACGGAGGCATAGAATTACACCCGCCCCTGGGGATGGGGATTCGCAGGAGGTAGGGTGCGCGGTCTGGTCTTGTCGGGTGGGGGGGCCAGGGGGCTGGCCCACATCGGGGTGCTGGAAGTGCTGGAGGCCCAGGGCTTCGAGGCTGAGGTGGTGGCCGGCACCAGCATGGGGGCGGTGGTGGGGGCCCTGTACGCCTCCGGCAAGAGGCCGGCGGCGATCCTCGAGATCGCCCGCCGCACTCCCTGGCTGCGCCTTTTGGACCTGGTGCCCCGCCCGGGCCTCATCTCCCAGCGGGCTTTGCACGAGTTTCTAGCCCGGCACCTGCCGCCCAGCTTTGAGGAGCTGGAAAGAAAGCTGGTGGTAACGGCGGTGGACCTCGAGGCCGGCCGGCTGGCCTACTTCAGCGAGGGCGACCTGCCGGGGGCGGTGCTGGCCTCGGTGGCCTACCCGGGCCTGCTGGCCCCGGTGGAGTACGCCGGGCGGGTCTATGTGGACGGCGGGGTGCTGGACAACCTCCCGGTGGACGCAGCCCGCTTCATGCGGGCCCGCTACGTGCTCGCGGTGGACGTGACCCCCGAGGCGGCCCAGCCCGGGGTGCCGCGCTCCTCCGTGGGGCAGATTCGCCGGGCCCTCGACATCATGCAGCACCACCTCACCGCGGCCCGGCGCTCGCTGTACCCCCCGGAGGCCTACATCCGCCCTGAGCTAAGAGGGGTGGGCATGGAGCAGTTCGGGCGCCTGGAGGAGATCGTGGAGGCGGGGCGAAAGGCTGCGGCCAGCCTGGACCTCAAGGTATGCTAGGGGCCGGATTGGAGACGCTACGCGATGCGAAAGTTTCTCGAGTACCTTTTCAAGGAGTGGTTCCGTCAGGTGGGGGAGGCTTTGCTGCTGGCCTTCCTGGTGACCACCTTTCTCTTCACCACCGTAGGGGTGGTGGGCAGCTCGATGAACCCCACCCTCTTGAATGGCGAGCGGGTGTTCGTGCCCAAGTACGAGACCTGGCTGGTGCGCTTTGGCCTGATGCAGTGGCAGCGGGGCGAGGTGGCCATCGTCAAGCCCCCTGAGGGAACCCCCAACGCGGTGGCTCGCTTTCCTGTGCTGGGCTTTGAGTTCCGGGCCTTTTTCATCAAGCGCATCGTGGCCCTGCCGGGCGATGAGGTAAGCCTGCGGGAGGGAGTGCTCTACGTAAACGGCCAGCCCCTGAACGAGCTGCACATCACCGCCTCGCTCCAGCCCTACCCGGACAGCTACCCGGTGGTCTGCTACCGCGATGGAAGACTCACCGCCCTCATCACCCAGCAGCAGGTGCGCTTCACCCCTGAGCTGCTGCCCGACTACCTGAGGCCCACTTTGGAGATGCTGGTGCCCCCTTCCGAGGAGGAGCTGGCCAAAAGCCGTTTGGGGGAGCACTGCTTCGTGGGGGCGCTCAAGCTCAGGCCCGGCTACTACTTCGTGATGGGGGACAACCGCACCTTCGGCGGTTCGGAGGATTCCCGCACCTTTGGCCCGGTGCCCGTCACGGCGATTGCCGGCCGGGCCAACGCGGTCTGGTGGCCGCTCAACCGCATCCGCCTCTTGCCGGTGCCGGAGGGGTTCAGGGCCCTGGAAAATTGAGCCTCTTGCGCCCTCTCATGGCGGCTTCACCCTGCGGCGCTAGATTCCGGGGAGTGAAAATGCACGGCACCACAATTGTGGCTGTACGTCGGGACGGCGTGACCGCTATGGCAGGCGACGGCCAGGTGACCCTGGGCCAGACCGTCCTCAAGACCGGCGCGGTCAAGGTGCGCCGGCTGGAGGTGGGCGGGGGGGTGCTGGTGGGGTTCGCCGGGGCGGTGGCCGACGCCCTCACCCTTTTGGAGCGGTTCGAGGCGGCCCTCAAGGAGGCCAAGGGCAGCCTCCAGCGGGCGGCCATCGAGACGGCCAAGCTTTGGCGCACCGACCGGGTGCTGCGCAACCTGGAGGCCATGCTGGTGCTGGCCGACCGGGAAAACCTGCTCCTGCTATCGGGCAGTGGGGAGGTGCTCACCCCCGATGAGCCGGTGCTCGCGGTGGGCTCCGGGGGGCCCTACGCCCTGGCCGCGGCCAAGGCCCTGCTGCGCCACTCGGCCCTTTCGGCCCCCGAGATCGCCCGGGAGGCCATCCGGCTTGCAGGGGAGATCGACCTCTACACCAGCGGGGAGGCCACCCAGGTCCTGCTGCTAGGGGAGGCGGCGTGAACCTTACCCCAGCCGAGATCGTGCGGGAGCTCGATAAGCACATCGTGGGGCAGACGGCGGCCAAGCGCGCGGTGGCGGTGGCCTTGCGCAACCGCATGCGGCGCAAGAAACTGCCCCCCGAGCTGGCCCGCGAGGTTATGCCCAAGAACATCCTGATGATAGGCCCCACCGGGGTGGGCAAGACCGAGATTGCCCGGCGGCTTGCGCGGCTGGCAGGGGCTCCCTTCCTCAAGGTAGAGGCCACCAAGTTCACCGAGGTGGGCTACGTGGGGCGGGATGTGGACTCTATCGTGCGCGACCTGGCCGAGGCCGCCTACCAGCTCGTGATGCAGGAAATGAAGGCCAAAGTGGAGGACCGGGCGCGGAGCCTGGCCGAGGACCAGGTGGCCTCGCTGCTGCGGGTCCCCGTCCACGAGCTGCGCACCGGCCGCTACCACGAGCAATACGTGGAGGTGGAGGTGGCCGAGGAGGCTCGGCTGCCCATGGTGGGCATGCTCGGGGGGGAGTCCATGCAGGGTTTGCAGGAGATGCTCAGGGGGCTTCTGCCCCAGCGCCGGGTGCGCCGGCGGATGCGGGTGCGGGAGGCTTTGGAGGTCCTCAAGAACCAGGAGGCCGAGCGGCTCGTGGACAAGGAGGAGGCCTCCCAGGAGGCCCTGCGCCGGGCACAGGAGGAAGGCATTGTCTTTATCGATGAGATCGACAAAATCGCTCGCAGCAGGGGGTCTGTGGGTGGACCCGATGTCTCCGGCGAGGGGGTGCAGCGGGACCTGCTGCCCATCGTGGAGGGCACCGTGGTCTCGACCCGGTTGGGGCCTCTTTCCACCGACCATGTCCTCTTCATCGCTGCAGGGGCTTTTCATGTCTCCAAACCCTCCGACCTGATCCCAGAGCTCCAGGGCCGCTTTCCCATTCGGGTGGAGCTCGAGCCCTTGGGGCCCAAGGAGTTCGAGCGCATCCTGCTCGAGCCGGAGAACTCCCTCATCAAGCAGTACAAGGCCCTGCTCGCGGCCGACGAGACCGAGCTTCACTTCACCCCTGAAGCCATTGAGGCGGTGGCCCGGTTTGCTCACCAAGCTAACCAAGAGTTGGAGGATATTGGCGCCAGACGGCTTTCAACCGTCCTAGAGCGGGTTCTGGAGGAAGTCTCGTTTCAGACCAACCTGGGGCGGGTAGAGATCACCAAGGAGTATGTGGAAGCCCGGCTCAAAGATGTTCTGGCCTCGCCCGACCTATCCCGCTACATCCTCTAGGAGTAGCGTGGTGCGAGCATCGGGCCTGGCGTGGAGGAAGAAGATGCGCTTTTGGTTGTTTTTGGTTTTGGTTGCGGGAAGCGTCCTGGCGCAGCAGAACCCGCCCTCGTCCCGGCCCCAGACCCAGGCCAGCCTGTGCGCCCTGCTCTACGATGCCGGGCGGCCAGAAGCGGCCCTTTCAGCCTGCGAGCGGGCAGTGAGGGACGCCCCCACGGCGGAGAACCTTTACCTCCTGGCCCGGGTTCAGGCCGAGCTGGGCCGCTTTACCGCTGCTATCGAGAACCTGCGCCGCTCCATCACCCAAAACAGCGGCTTCATTCAGTCCTATGTGGCCCTGGCCCAGGTCTATGTGCGCCAGTACCTGCTTTCGGAAAACCGCGAGGCGGCCAAGGGCCTGCTGGACCAGGCCCTTTCGGTTTTGCGCGAGGCCGAGCGGGTGAACCCCCGCTACGCCCCCATCTACGCCACCCGGGGCACGGTGCTGGCCTACCAGGGCCGCCTTGACCAAGCCATCGAGGCCATCAACCGCTCGCTGGCCCTGAAGGACGAGCCGGTGGTGCGGGCCTTGCTGGCCGATATCTATATCCGCCAGGGCAAGTGGGAAGAGGCCCTCAAGAACTACGATGAGGCGGTGAAGGCTGCCCCCAGGAATGCCAGCCTGCGGGTCAAGTACGGCAGCCTGCTGCTTCTTAGAGGTAATGTGGACCAGGCTATTGAGCAGCTGGACCAGGCGGTGGTGCTGGCCCCGGGCAACGCCGAGGCCTGGCTGCGCCGGGGGGATGCCTACTACGAGAAAAAAGACTGGCAGCAGGCGGGGGTCTCCTACCAGCAGACCGTGGCCCTTTCTCCGGTGCGCTACCCCGATGCCTATCTGGGCCTGGGGCAGGTTTTCTTGGAGCTGAAGGACTACCAGAAGGCCCGCTTCAACTTCACCAAGGCGGTGGCCCTGGAGCAGAACAACCCGGTCTACCGCTACTGGCTCTGCCGGGCCAACGAGCTCATGGGCGACAAGGAGGGGGCGCGGGCCCAGTGCGAGCACGCCATCCGGCTGCGCCCCGACTTCAAGGAAGCCCAGGAGGTGCTGAACCGTCTTAGGTAGACTGCATAAAAGCTAGCAGTCCTTTGCGCAAAAACATAAGCTGGCCTATAATCGCCTCATGCCCTGGCGTCTAGAAACCTGGAGCCCCGAGTACGTGCTGCCGGAACGGGTAGGGGAGGAAGAGGAGAGTCGGCTGGAAGTAAAGACCGGTATCGAGGGGGCCTGGGAGGCCCAGAGCCCGAAGCTGGTTTCCCCTGAGCAGTGGCCGAAGCTTTACCTGGTGGACGGCCGCCAGCGTATCGAGGCCCAGCTCATCGATGCTGAGGGGCGGCGGGCGGTGCTGGCCACGGTGGTGGCCGGCGCAGTGCTGCGCGATGAGGGGGGCATACGCCCGGCTGGCGACCCCATAAAAAAACACCTGCTGCTGCACGCGGGGGAGCTGCAGGAGTCCTTGCCGGATGGCCTGCGGCACTACCAGACCTACCAGGTTAGGAGGGCTGACCCCACCAGCATTCGCTCGAGCCTGACCGAGGCCATGCGGCGGTTGGAGACGGAGCTCGTCAACCAGCTCGAAGAGGGGTATGTGATTGTGGACGGCCAGCTATACCCGGGCGGGCTCACCTATCGGCGCCCCGGGCGGGTGCTGGGCTACACCAAGACCCAGGCCGCCACCTACCTGGCCCCTGGGGAGCGGGGGCTGCTCTACCGGCTCGAGCCCTACCAGCGCACCCCCATCTTCTTCCTGCCGGGGCGGGGGCTGGGCCGGGCGGTGGACGTCTACAGCTGGTACCTGCGGCTGCCTTTGCAGCCCAGCACCCCTTTTCACGGGGCCTCAGCGCTTTTGCGGGTGGAGTCGCCCACGCTCGAGCCGGCTGAGGCCAAAGAGCTGGCCGATCTTTCGGTGAGCCTGTTCTGCGCCATGGCCTCCTCGCCCACTAAAGACCCCCGGGCCCCGCAGAACCTGGTGCCGGTGGGGGGGCTGGAGCAGTGGCTGGGGCAGCACATGGGCTCCTTAGAGGTGGTGCGGCGTAGAATCGTGGAGGCGCTGTTCGCATAGGAGGTTCGGGGTGAGGCAGGTAGGTCTAATTCTGGGCAGCCGCGAAGCGCGGCCCCTCGAGTTCTGGGTGGCGGTGCCGGAGGGGTCTTACCTCCGGCTGGACGACCTGGTGTGCGTGGAGTTTCCCCATCCCGAGCCGAGCCTGGGCAACGTGCGCTACTACGGCATGGTGGACGAGGTCTTCAAGCTCTACGAGGGCAAGACCTTCGACACCGACGTTTTCCTGGCCGAGCGCCAGCTTCTGCCGGTGAGCCTCGCCTACATCGCCCACGTCCAGGTGACCCGCATCCTGCCCGAGGAGTACCTGCCCCCAAGCCCTGGGGCCCCAGTCTATCTGGCCGACGAGGAGGAAACCCTGGGGCTGGCCCTCTACTACGAGCGCATGGGCGAGCGGAAGCTGCCGGTGGGCCTGCTCAAGAACGGGCAGGTGGCCTACGTCAACTTCGAGTTCGTGAACGGCTTCAAGGGCGGCCACATCAACATCTCGGGCATCTCGGGGGTGGCGGCCAAGACCAGCTACGCCACCTTCCTGCTCCACAGCCTCTTTCACTCCCGCGCCAACCCCCACCCCAGCACCACCAAGGCCCTCATCTTCAACGTGAAGGGCGAGGACCTCTTCTACCTGGACAAGCCCAACCGGGGCCTGCGGGAGGAGGACCGGCAGGCCTACCAGCGGTTGGGCCTGCCCGCCCAGCCCTTCACCCACGTGGCCTTCCTGGCCCCGCCCCGCCGCAGCCCGGGGGACATCCTTCCGGATGTGACCCGCCTCGATGCCCGTCCCTACTACTGGGACCTGGTGCAGTTCTGCCGCGAGGGGCTGCTGCCCTTCCTCTTCGCCGACCGGGGGACCATGAGCAACCTGGGCTTTCTGATCGACCAGGTGACCGAGCGGCTGCGCTGGCTGGTGAAAGACCAGGAAGGCCCGGACCTGTGGGTGGACGATTGGGGGGAGGACGACCTTGGAAAGACGGTGGACTTCGCCGGGCTGGGCCGGCGGCGCATCGCCAGCTTCGCTGAGCTGGTGCGCTACATCGAGTACAAGCTCCTGGGCCCCGAGGCTTCCGAGGACGAGGAAAAACCAAAAGGCGACCCCCGCTGGACGGCCCGGCAGGCCCGGGGCACCCTCGAGGCTTTCGTGCGCCGCCTGCGGGCCTCGGCGGCCAACGTGGAGCACCTCATCCGCGGCGACAGGCCCGGCCAGCCCCCCCGCCCCCTGCAAACCCCGGCCCAGCTCAGCGTCATCGACATCCACCAGCTCCACGCCCAGGCCCAGATGTTCGTGGTGGGGGCCTTGCTGCAGGATGTTTTCGGCCGCAAGGAGCGGGACGAGTACAAGGGGCGGGTCTTTGTGGTGCTCGACGAGCTCAACAAGTACGCCCCGCGTGAGGGGGAAAGCCCCATCAAGGACATCCTCCTGGACATCGCCGAGCGGGGGCGCAGCCTGGGGGTGATCCTCATAGGGGCCCAGCAGACCGCCTCGGAGGTGGAGGGCCGCATCGTGGGCAACGCGGCCATCCGGGTGGTAGGGCGGCTGGACGCGGCCGAGGCCGAGCGCCCCGAGTACCGCTACCTGCCCGCTTCCTTCCGCCAGCGGGCGGTGATCCTGCCCCAGGGCACCGTGATTCTGCACCAGCCAGAGGTGCCCGTCCCCCTGGCCCTCACCTTTCCCCTTCCCGCCTGGGCCATGAAGCAGGAGGAGGTGGAGGAGGACCTCTCGGCCAGCGCCCTCTCCCAGTTGATAGACTGAAGAGGGCATGGGCCATCCGCAGTTAGAGGCCATCCTGCACATGTACGCCCAGGGCTACTTTCCCTTGGGGCTCAGGCAGGGAATCGGCTGGTTCGACCAGCGGGCCTACGGCACGCTTTTCCGGGCGGTGATGCCGCTTGACGAGCGCTTTCACATTCCCAAAAGCCTCCGACGGGTCCTGAACGCAGGCCGCTTTGAGGTGCGGATCAACCATAGCTTCACCCGGGTGTTGGAGGGCTGCGCCACCCGGGGCTGGACCTACAAGAGCGAGACCTGGCTCACCCCGGAGGTCGCGGAGCTCTACCAGTACCTTCATCGCTGGGGTTATGCCCACAGCTTTGAGACCTGGCTGGAAGGCGAGCTGGCCGGGGGGGTTTTAGGGGTGGCTTTGGGGGCCGCTTTCATCGGCGACAGCATGTTCTACCGGGTGCCCAACGCCTCCAAGGTGGCCCTGGTCCGGCTGGTGGAGTACCTGCGCGCGCGGGGCTACGAGCTCTTCGATGTGCAGGTGATGAACCCCCACCTGGCCCGCTTCGGGGCCTTTGAGGTGGACCCCGTCGAATTCCGCCGCTGGATGCAGCGGGCAATCCAAAGACCCCTGCGCTTCTTGGATGGGCCCCTGGCGAAACCCTTAGGATAGGGCTCATGGAAGTGGTCTCGACTTTCTCGCTGGTGGCCTGCGATTCGCAGACCGGTGATCTGGGCATCGCCGTGGCCAGCAAATTTCTGGCGGTGGGTTGGGTGGTCCCCTGGGCCCGGGCAGGGGTGGGGGCGGTGGCCACCCAGTCCTACGCCAATCCCGCCTTCGGTCCCAAGGGCCTGGCCCTGATGGAGGCGGGGGCTGGCCCGGAGGACATCCTCTCGGTCTTTGCCCGCACCGACCCCGAGCTGGCCAAGCGGCAGTTTGGCCTGGTGCTGAATAGCGGGGAGAGCCTTTCCTACACCGGCCCGGCCTGCCACCCCTGGGCCGGGGGCCGCTGGGGGGAGGGCTACGCCGCCCAGGGCAACCTGCTCGCCGGCCCCGAGGTGGTGGAGGCGCTCGAGCAAACCTTCCTTCAGCGCACCGACCTGCCCTTCCCCGAGCGGTTGGTGGAGGCCCTACGCCAGGCCGAGCAGGCCGGGGGCGACCGGCGTGGGCGGCAGTCGGCAGCCTTGCTGGTGGTGGGGCAGGGCAAGGGCTATGGCGGGATGGAGCGCTGGATTGACCTGCGGGTGGACGACCACCCCGAGCCGGTGGAGGAGCTGGCCCGGCTTTTGCGGATGCATCGCCTGCTTTTCGGGCAGGGCGAGGAGCCCAGGTCCTTGGCCGCCGCCGAGATCGCCTGGCTGCAATCGGTTTTGCAGCGGGAGGGCTACTACACAGGCGAGGCTACCGGCCGCTGGGACGAGGCCACCGAGCAGGCCCTGCGGGCGCTTTTGGGCGTGGAGAACCTGGAGGAGCGCTACCGGGGCGGGGCCGCTTTGGACGAGACCACCTTGGACTATTTGAAGGAGAAGTTCGCGTGAAGGCGGTAATAGGGGCAGGGGGGGTGTTGTTCAACCCCAAGGGCGAGGTGCTTCTGATTCGCGACCGGATGGGCTACTGGTGCTTTCCCAAGGGGCACGTGGAGCCGGGGGAGAGCCTGGCCCAGGCCGCGCTGCGGGAGGTGGAGGAGGAGACCGGCATAAAGGCTGAGGTGCAAGGGGCGCTGGGCACGACCCGCTACACCAACCACCAGGGCGTTCCCCGGGAGATTCACTGGTTCTTGATGCGGGGCGAGGGGGAGCTGCGGCTGGAGAGGGGTTTGAGCGGGGTAGGCTTCTTCGACCCGCAGGAGGCCCGGCAAAGGCTGGCCTTTCCGGAGGATGTGGCCTTGCTGGAGGAGGCCTTGGGGCGCATAGAATAAAGACCGAAATGGCCGTTTACCGCCTGGACGAGCACACCCCCCGGATCCACCCCACCGCCTTTGTGGCCCCCGGTGCTCTCATCGTGGGGCAGGCCGAGGTGGGGGAGAACGCCTCGGTCTGGTTCGGGGCGGTGGTGCGCTCGGATACCGAGCGGGTGGTGATCGGTCCTGGCAGCAACGTGCAGGATGGGGCCATCCTGCATGCTGATCCCGGAGAGCCGTGTATACTGGGGCAGAACGTGACCGTGGGGCATCGCGCTGTGGTGCACGGGGCGCTGGTGGAGGACGGGGCCCTGATTGGCATTGGGGCGGTGGTGCTGAACCGCGCCCGGGTGGGCCGGGGGGCGGTGGTGGGGGCAGGGGCGGTGGTGCCACCGGGTATGGAGATTCCTCCGGGGATGCTGGCGGTCGGCATTCCGGCCAGGGTGCGGGGCCCGGTGGAGGCCCCCAGGAATGCCGAGCGCTACGTGGCTTTGGCCCGTCACTACCGAACCCATCTGGCTCCGGTGGCCCCCACAGGGCGCTACCAGCTCACCCTGCGGGGCCAGGATGCCCTGAACCCCTTTAGCGACCTGCACCTGCAGCTCAAGCGCAGTGAACCCGGGGCGCTCTCGGCCCTGCGCTTGGTGGCGGAGGGCCGCCTGGGTGAGGCCTCCCCCGAGCTGCTGCAGGCGCTTTTGCGCGAGGGCTTCATACGACCCCTCTGATATGCGGCCGCTCCGCTCACCCTCCCGTTGGAAGCCTGTTTTGGGGCTGGTGGTCCTTGCTTTGCTGGCTTTCAGCCTCTATGGGCTGCGGGGGGCGGTGCTTTTGTCCGCTGCCTCCTCTGCCCAGCTTTGCACCGCTGCCCACACCTCGAAGGCCAAGGCGCAGCCGCACCTCGAGCACTGCCCGCTGTGCCTGCTCCAGATCTTCTGGCCTGACCTGGACCCCCTGCAGGGTCTGTACCATCCTCTGCGCTCTGCTCCGGTCTTTGCCCCTGGGGGGGTCTTAGAACGGGAAGTCTTTGGACAGGGGTTGGGGGCCCGGGGGCCGCCCATAGAGCGCGCATACGCCCAAGGTAGGTCTCTTCGGTCCTAGGGTAGCCTTGGCAGGCCCGTGGCCTGTTTGGAGAGGGATGTGAGCATGCGCGCTCTGGCAGTCTGGTTCCTCTTGGTTTTCTCGGTTTCGGCTTTTGCGCACGAGCGGGTGGAAGTGGGTCCCTTTGTGTTCGCGGTGGGCCAGCTCAACGAGCCCTCCATGGCGGGCGAGGTCAACGGCCTCGACCTCATCATCCGCCGCAAAGCGGACAACACCCCGGTGGTGGGGGTGGAAAAGAACCTCACCGTGGAGATCATCGGCCCTTCGGGGCAGCGCCGGGTCTATAGGTGGTCGGACGATCCCAAGGACATCTACCGCCTGCGGCCCCAGCCCGGGGCGGACCGGGCCGGGCGGTACATGACCAGGTGGATCCTGGCGGTCCCGGGGCAGTACCAGGTGCGGGTCTACGGGGAGATCGAGGGCGTGGCCTTCGACTTCACGGTGGGGGGGAGCACCTTCAACATCCGCGATAGGAGCCTGTTCGAGGTACGATGAAACGCCTGCTCCTTGGGGTCATCCCGGCCCTGGCCGGGATGGCCCTGGCCCACGCCTACCTGGTCAGCAGCAGCCCCCCGGAGAACGCCCGCCTGGAGGCTCCCCCTACCGAGGTGCGGCTGGGCTTCACCGAGGCGGTGGTGCTGCCCTTCTCCCTCTTCAGGGTTTACCGGCTCGAGGCCCCCGGCAATCCCCGTCAGGCGGCAGAGGCCCTGGCCGCGCGGGTGCTGGCCCGGCGGGAGGACCCTCCTGGGCGGGTTGACCTGGGCCTGAAGACCCAGGGCCGCAGCGCGGAGAATGTGGTCCTGGCGCTCGAGCCCGGCCTGAGGCCCGGGGTGTACGTGGTCGTCTGGCGGGTGCTTTCGGTGGACACCCACGTGACCTCGGGTTTCTACCTGTTCACCTACCAGCCTCCAGGAGGCCGCCCATGAGGTGGGGCCTGGTCCTCTTAGGCGGGCTGGCCCTGGCCCACGCCGAGTACAAAAGCTCGGTTCCCCCGGCGGGGGCGGTGCTCAGGCTTCCGCCCAAAACCGTCACCGTCCACTTCACCGAGCCGGTGGAGGTGCGGCTTTCCACCTTCAAGGTCTATCCCCTCGAGGCCCAGGGCAGCCCGGAGCAGCTGCAGCGGCTGGCCGCCCCTCTGGTCCGCCAGGCCCTTTCGCGCAGGGATGACCAGGCGCGGCGGGTGGACACCGGCCTGCTGACCTCTGCCCGCACCAGCCGGAGCGTGACCTTGCGGCTGAGGCCCGACCTAAGGCCCGGGGTGTACGTGGTGATGTGGCGGAACCTTTCGGTGGACGGCCACAGCCAAAGCGGCTACTTCGTCTTCATCTACCGGCCCTGATGCCCCACGCCCACGACACCACCCTCTACCTCCTGCGGGGGGCTTTGTACCTGGGGGTCTTTTTGCTTTTGGGCGCCGGGGTGTTCGTGCGCTACGTGGGGCAGGGCGGCCCGCTGGCCTCGCGCTGGCGGCTTTGGTACATGCTGGTGGCCGGCTTCATGCTGGCCTGGGGTGCCACCCTCTACGGGGCCTACCACACCGTCTGGATGCTGGGGGACCCAGCGCTCCTGGGCCGGTATTTCCTGGAGACCCAGCAGGGGGCCTGGCTGCTATTGAGGCTTCTGCTTTTGCCGCTGCTGCTAGGCCTCTCTTTGGGCTGGCTGCGAGGGGATGCCTGGCTCTATCCCCCTCTGGCGCTGGCCCTTCTCCTCACCGTAAGCCTTACCGGCCATGCCGCGGGGGGCGGGGTGGGGGAGGTATTGGCCGACCTGCTGCACCTGGGGCTGGGGGTGGTCTGGGGGGGCAGCCTGCTGGCTTTGGTGGTGGTCTGGCCCACCGCTCGCCATGAGGCCCGGCTGCGGGCGCTGGAGCGGCTTTCCGCGCTGGGGCTGGTGGCGGTCCTGGGGGTGGCGCTTTCAGGGGTGGGGTTGGCGGCCTCCCGGCTGCCGAGCATTCCTGACCTCTGGACCACCGCCTATGGGCAGCGGCTCCTGGTCAAGCTGGCCCTGGTGGGGCTGGTGCTGCTTCTGGCCGGGCTCAACCGCCTGTGGTTCCTCCCCCGCTTGCGGGCCAAAGGGGTGCAGGGGCCGGGGCCGGTGGCCCTCGAGGCGGCTTTGCTGCTGGGGGTGCTGTTGGCCACCGGGGTGCTGGCCGGCACCGAGCCGCCCAGGCCGGTGCCCAGCCTGGTCGATATCCGCGAGCCCTACGGGGCGCACCGCTTTGTGGGCCAGCTTTTCAGCCAGGCAGGCGTTATCCACCTCTACCTCGACCTGCGCGACCCCGAGGGCAACCTCCTGGCCAGCGGCCCCACTTTGCGGGTGCGGTTTGAGAAAGGGGGGCAGGCGCACGAGGAGGCCCTGGCTCCCTACCACCGCTCGCAGTACCACCTGGCCTACCTGGCCGAAGCGGGGGTGTGGCGGGTGGAGCTCGAGCTTCCCTCCGGCCGGCTGGACCTCGCCCTGAGGGTGGACCGCTAGCCCTCCTTGGCGGAGCGGCCGTTTTCCTGGAGCCGCCCGAATAGCAGGCGGCCCACCTGCGTCTGGATGGACTGGGTGATCACCACCCCCACCTCCTTGCCCTTGAAGCCGATGGCGTCGTCCACCACCACCATGGTCCCGTCCTCCAGGTACCCCACCCCCTGGCCGGGCTCCTTGCCCTCCTTGACGATGGTGATCTGGAGGTAGTCCCCCTGTTGCAAGGGGGCCCGCAGGGCCGAGGCCAGGGCCTGGATGGAGAGGGCCCTGACCCCGTAGATGCGGGAAAGCTGGGCCAGGGCATGGTCGTTGGTGACCAGGGCAGCCCCCAGGCTTTTGGCCTGGGCCAGAATCTGCTCGTCCACCGGGTCTTCGGACTCGGGCGCATCCAGCACCTCCAGTCCCACCTTGAGCTTGAGCCGTTCCAGAGTTTCCAGCCCCCGCCGCCCTCTGGCCCTTTTCTGGGCCTCGGAGGAATCGGCGAACTGCTGCAGCTCCCGCAGAACCTGCCGGGGCACGAAGAGAGGCCCCTCCAGAAAACCCAGCTCGGCCACCTCGGCGACGCGCCCGTCGATCAGAACCGAGGTGTCCAGCACCTTGCCCCCCCGCGGCTTGGGGGGGGGGCTGGGGGGGCGGGCCAAGCGGAAGTACTCCCGGTTGGCCACCGCAAAGGCCGAGAACGAGACCACCAGCACGGCAGCAATAAGCAGCGAGTGCAGGGCGTTGAAGCCTGGAATCTGGATGAGGAGGTTGGTCAGGAGCACCGCCAGCAGGAGCCCCAGGCTCGAGGCCACCGTGATGGCCACCGGGATCTCGGGAGGGAGCTTCCCCAGGCGCTCTTGGGTCTGCTGCCAGCGCTTCTCCAGCCAGTAGGCCAGCCGGGGCGCGGCCAGAAGGCCCAGGAGGAAGCCCACCAGCCCTAAGTAGAGCTGGTTGAGGCCCAGGGGGCTGGTGCTAATCAGGCCTTCTTGCTCGAGCCAGACCCCTGTGCGGTAGCCGAGGTAGGTGAATAGGAGGTAGAGAATCCAGCGCAACCAGTTCATAGGAAAAGGTCCACCACTTCTCTCAGGCTTTTGTGCTTCGGCGGGTGGACGAGCCGGCTGAAGCCGGCCCGTTCCCCCTCGCGCAGGCGGCGCTCCAGGCCCTCCACGCTCCTGAGCTCCCCCGCCAGCCCCACCTCGCCCACCGCCGCCACGTTGGGCGGAAGAGGGCGGCCCACAACGGCAGAATACACCGCGAGCCCCACCGCCAGATCGAGCCCGGGGTCGAAGACCCTTAGCCCCCCGGCCAGGTTCACGTAGATGTCCAGGTTGCCCAAAGGCAGCTCGAGGCGGCGCTCGAGCACCGCCAGCACCACGTCCACCCGCCGGGCATCCAGCCCCTGCGCCACCCGCCTGGGCGCGGGAAAGGGGGTGCGGGCGGCCAGGGCCTGCACCTCCAGGGCCAGGGCCCGCTCCCCCAACAGGCTGAGGGCCACCACCGAGCCGGGCACCCCCACCGGGCGCTCGGCTAGGAAGGCCGCCGAAGGGTTGGGCACCTCCACAAGGCCCTGCTCCTCCATCCGGAAAACCCCCAGCTCCCCCACCGGCCCGAAGCGGTTTTTGCTGCTGCGCAGCACCCGGAACTGCCCGGCGGTCTCGAGGTACAAGGTGGCGTCCACCACGTGCTCGATTACCTTGGGCCCGGCCACGAAGCCTTCCTTGGTGACGTGCCCCACCAGCACGGTGGTTGCACGGTGTTGCTTGGCAAAGCGGGTGAGGGCTGCGGTGGCGTCGCGCACCGCCGCCAGCGAGCCCACTGCAGCGTCGGTCTCCAGGGTCTGGATTGAGTCCACCACCAAGAACTCCGGCGGAGAGGCCTCCAAGATAGCCAGGACGCTTTCCAGTCGGGTTTCGCGGAGGAGTTCCAGCCCGCCCGCAATCCCCAGCCGCCTAGCCCGCAGCCGGATCTGGCCTGGGGACTCTTCCCCGGCCAGGTAGACCACCCGCCGGCCCTGCTCCAGGATTCGCTGGGCTATCTGCAAGAGCAGGGTGCTCTTGCCCACCCCGGGCTCGCCGCCCAGAAGCAGCACCGCCCCCGGCACGAACCCCCCGCCAATGACCCGGTCGAACTCGGCCATCCGGCTGCTGAAGCGGGCCTCGCCGTCCTCGAGGACCTGCCCAAGGGGGATGAGGGCCCCCGGCTGAGGGGGGGGCGGCTTGGACCCGGTCTTGGCCAGGGCCTCCTCCCTGAAGCTTTCCCAGCTTCCGCAGCTGGGGCAGCGTCCCAGCGGCTTGATGGCTCGGTAGCCGCACTCGACGCAGCGGTACTGGAGGGCCGCCCGGGGCATTTGCAATAAGTCTAGCGTGAAAAGGGGTCCAAAGTTAGGTCCTGTGGGCCCGCCAGCGCTCCGCCAGCCGGCCGAAGATCTGCTCGAGCCGGTCCTTGGGCAGGATGACCTGCTCGGTGTAGCCCTCGCCGATCCGGTCCCCCAGCTCGTTCCAGGCGGTGCAGCGCACGTGCACCCGGTTGCCCTCGGTGCGCAAATGTTCGGCCACGATGCGCACCCGCATGCCCGGCAGGGCCGAGGCCAGGTGGTCCACGCTTACCCTGGACCCAATGCCCTCCTCTCCCTCCTCCAAAAAGGGCAGGATGATTTTACGACCGGCCAGCTCCATGTGCTTGGCCATCCAGTAGGTGGCGTAGACCGGGTGCAGCCTCCCCAGCCGGGGGTCGGCCTGCTCGAAGTCCACGGTCATCGCCTCGGTGACCACCGTCTCGAAGGTGGCCTGGTAGCCCGGGGGAATAGGCCTCATCGCCCTCACCCCTGCTTGCGCAGGTCCAGCACCCGCCTGAGCTTGCCGCCCTCGCTCCTGGGGGCTGTGCCTGGGCTCAGCAGGGTCACCCGCACCGAGATGCCCACGTGGTCCTTGATCTTGCGCCCCACCCGCTCGCGTAGATGGCTCAGGCGCGGGTCGGCCTCCACATTCTCCTCCGAGAGAGCTGGAACCCCCAGTCCGCGGAAGAAGGGCTCGGCCACCTCGAGCTTGAGCTCCATCTCATCCAGGGTCCCCTGGCGCGAGAGCACAATCTGGTAGTGGGGGGCCACCTCGGGGATTTCCTGGAGCAGGGCCTCGATCTGGGTGGGGTAGACGTTCACCCCCCGCACGATCAGCATGTCGTCGGTGCGGCCCCTGATCTGGGCCATGCGGGCGTGGGTGCGGCCCGAGGGGCCCGGTTCCCGCGTGAGGAAGGTCAGGTCGCCGGTCCAGTATCGCAGGAGGGGCATGGCCTTCTTGGTCAGGTTGGTGAGGACCAGCACCCCCAGCTTGCCCTCGGGCAGGGGCTCGCCGGTCTCGGGGTCCACCACCTCGGGGTAGAAGTGGTCCTCCCAGATGTAGGAAAGCCCCTCCCGCTCGTTCACATCCTCGTTGGCCACCCCGGGGCCGATGATCTCCGAGAGGCCGTATATGTTGGTGGAGGCCACCCCCAGCCCCTCGTCCACGCTCCTGCGGACGGCCTCGGTCCAGGGCTCGGCCCCCAGCACCGCGTACTTGAGGCTGATCTCCTCCGGCGCCACCCCCCGCGCCCGGAAGGCCTCGGCCAGGGTCTGGGCGTAGGAGGGGGTGCAGGCGATCATCTCGGGTTTGAAGTCCTGGATGAGCATGACCTGCCGCTCGGTCATGCCCCCTGAGATGGGTACCACGGTCATCCCCAGCTTCTCAGCCCCGGCGTGCAGGCCCAGCCCTCCAGTGAAGAGGCCGTAGCCGTAGGCGTTGTGCAGCATCATTCCGGGCCGGCCCCCGGCAGCGGCCAGCGAGCGGGCCACCACCTCGGCGAATATCTCCAGGTCGCCCTTGGTGTAGCCCACCACGGTGGGCTTGCCGGTGGTGCCGGAGGAGGCGTGGATGCGGGCGATTTGCTCCCGCGGCACCGCGAAGAGGCCGAAGGGGTAGGCCTCGCGCAGGTCTTGCTTTCTGGTGAAGGGCAGCTTGTGGATGTCCTGGATGCTCTTGATGGCCGAGGGTTCGAGGCCCCGCTCGTCCAGCATCCTGCGATAAAAGGGCACCCGTTCGTAGACATAGGCTACCTGCTCGCGCAGGCGCTCGCTTTGCAGGGCCTCTAGCTGATGGCGGGGAAGGGTCTCCAGCTCGGGTTGGAACATAGCCACCTCTTCACACCCGCTCGACCACCATGGCGATGCCCTGGCCCACCCCGATGCACATGGTGGCCAGGCCGAACTGGACGTTCCGCCTTTGCATCTCGTGCACCAGGTTGGTCAGGATGCGGGCCCCCGAGGCCCCCAGGGGGTGGCCTATGGCAATGGCACCGCCGTTCACGTTGAGCCGGCCGTCCTCGGGGTCCATGCCCCACTCCTGGAGCACCGCCAGGCTTTGCGCAGCGAAGGCTTCGTTGAGCTCGATCAGACCAATCTCGCTTAGGGAAAGACCAGAGCGCTTCAGGACCTTTTCGGTGGCCGGTACCGGCCCGATGCCCATGATGCGGGGCTCCACCCCGGCCACCGCCATGGCGCGCACCCGGGCCAGGGGGTTGAGCCCGTGGGCCCTTATGTAGTCGCTCGAGGCCAGCAGCACCGCCGCAGCCCCGTCGTTGAGGGAGGAGGCGTTGCCGGCAGTGACGCTGCCACCGGGGCGGAAGACCGGTTTGAGCTTGGCCAGCGCCTCCAAGCTGGTGTCGGGTCTGGGCCCCTCGTCCTGCCGAACCCAGGTGCTCTGCCCCTTGCGGTCGGTCACCTCCACCGGCACCATCTGGCTCTCGAAGGCCCCCGTCTGCTGCGCCCGCACCGCTTTTTGGTGGGAGTGAAGAGCGAAGCGGTCCTGGGCCTCGCGGGAGATCCGGTACAGCTCGGCCAGGTTCTCGGCGGTCTCGCCCATCGAGTCGGTGCCGTAGAGGGCCTGCATCCTGGGGTTGATGAAGCGCCAGCCTAGGGTGGTGTCGTAAACGGTCAGGTTTCCGGTGGGAAAGGCCCGCTCGGCCTTGGGCATGACCCAGGGGGCCCGGCTCATGCTCTCCACCCCGCCCCCGATGTAGACCTGGCCCTCGCCCAGCATCAGGGCCCGAGCCGCGCCGGCGATGGCCTCGAGCCCGCTCCCGCACAGCCGGTTGACCGTGACCCCTCCCACCTCCTTGGGCAGCCCGGCCAGCAGCAGGGCCATGCGGGCCACGTTGCGGTTGTCCTCCCCGGCCTGGTTGGCGCAGCCCATGTAGACGTCCTCCACATCGCTCCCGGGTATCCCGGTGCGCTCCAGCAGGGCCTTTAGGGGAATGGCGGCCAGGTCATCGGGCCGGACGGAGGCCAGCGCCCCTCCGTGCTTGCCGACGGGCGTGCGAACGGCATCTACGATGTAGGCTTCCATGGTTGGGTTTTACCCGCTTTGCCCCTCGGGGGCAAGGGGCTTTGGCGAACACTCGAGGCGAAAGACGGTGCCGGTGAAGAGGGCCACCCGCCTTTCCCCGCACATCACCTCGATGCGGTAGGTGGCGGTGCGGCGCCCCAGGTGTTCCTCGCGGGCCAGCGCCACGACCCGTTCCCCCACCCTTACCGGCCGGAAGTACTGCATGCTGGTGCTGAGGGCCACCGCCGGGGTGCCGTGGGCGTTGGAGGCCAGGGCAAAGGCGGCGTCGGCCAGGCTGTAGAGGAAGCCCCCGTGGCACTGGCCGTGGATGTTTGTGTGTTCGGGGCGCACCTCGGCCTCCAGGGTGGCGTGGCCCGGGCCTATCCGGACCAGGGTGAAGCCCAAAAGCCGCATGTAGGGGTCAGGGGCCAGCTCAGCCACCGGCGGCCTCCTGCGCGCGGATGCCCAGGTAGGACTCGATGACCCGGGGGTCTTGGAGCAGCTCGCTTCCCCGGCCCTCCATCACCAGCTCGCCGGCCTCGAGGACGTATCCCCGGTCGGCCAACCGCAGGGCCATCCGGGCGTTCTGCTCCACCAGCAAGAGGGTCACCCCCCGGGCCTTGAGCTCGCTTAGGATGTGGAAGATCTCCCGCACAATCAGGGGGGCCAGCCCCAGGCTGGGCTCGTCCAGAAGTAGGAGCCTGGGCCGGCCCATCAGGGCCCGCCCGATGGCCAGCATCTGCTGCTCGCCCCCGGACATGGTCCCGGCAAGCTGGCGGCGGCGCTCCTTCAGCCTGGGGAAGAGGCTGTAGACCCAGTCCAGGTCTTCCCAGATTCCCCGTTCGCGCCGCTGGAAGCGGGGGAAGGCCCCGAGGAGCAGGTTGTCCTCCACCGTCAAGGAGGCAAATAGCTCCCGCTTCTCCGGGACCATCACCAGCCCCTTCAGGGCCAGGGCCTCCGGCTCGCGCCGCCGCAGAAGCTTCCCCTCGTAGCGCACCTGGCCGCTGGTGGTCACCAGGCCCAGGATGCCCTTCAGGACGCTGGTCTTGCCTGCCCCGTTGGGGCCGATGAGGGTGATGACCTCGCCCTCCCCCACCGAAAGCGTGAGGTGGCGCACGGCCTCCACTGCCCCGTAACGCACGGTGAGGTTCTCCACCTCCAGAATCACGCCGCCTCCCCCAGGTAGGCCTCAATCACCCGCGGGTTGCGCTGCACCTCGGCGGGGCTACCCTCGGCAATTTTCTCCCCATAGTGCATCACCACCACCCGGTCCACCAGCCCCATGACCAGCTCCATGTCGTGGTCCACCAACAGCACCGTCATGCCCTCCTCCACCAGCCGGCGGATGAGCGCGGCAAACTGCCGCTTCTCCCCAGCCCTGAGGCCCGCTGCGGGCTCGTCCAAGAGCAGCACCTCGGGCCGGGCGGCCAAAGCCCGGGCCAGCTCCAGCAGGCGAAGCTGCCCGATGGAAAGCCCCTCGGCCTTCTGGTGGGCGATTGGGGCCAGGCCCACCTGCGAAAGGGCCCAGTAGGCCTCGGCCATAGCGGCCTCCTCCTCCTTGCGGGCAAGGGCCAGCAGCGAGGCCACCATCCCGGCTCGAGCCCGGGCAAAGGTGCCCAGGGCGGCGTTTTCCAGCACGGTCATCTCGGGGAAAAGATGGGGGTGCTGGAAGGTGCGGGCAATCCCCAGCCGGTGCACCTCGTAGGGGGTGCGGCCCGAGATAACCTGGCCCTTGAAGCGAACCTCCCCTGCGGTAGGGGCGTAGACCGAGGTGATCATGTTGAAGCAGGTGGACTTGCCCGCCCCGTTGGGGCCGATGAGGGCCAGGATCTCGCCCCGCCGCAGCTCGAAGCTCATGTTGCTTACCGCCATGAGGCCGCCGAAGCGCTTGCTCAGGTTTTTCACCTCGAGCACCACCTCCCCCTTCGCTCCGCCCCCAGTTCGCACGGGCAGCCCCCCACCCTGCGGGACTGGGGGCCGGGGTCGGGGCAGGTAGCGCTCGATAAAGGGCCAGAGCCCCTTGGGGGCAAACATCAGGATCAGGACCAGAATCAGGCCGTAGGCGATGATCTCGTAGTTTCCGGTGCGCCCGAAGATGCGCGGCAGAAGGCCCTTGAGGGCCTCTTCCAACCCCGTCACCAGCCCAGCCCCCAGCACCACCCCAGGGATGCTGCCCACCCCGCCCGCCACCGCCGCGATCAGGTACTTGATGGAGGCCTCGAGGCTGAAAGGGGTGGGGTTGACGAACTTCTGGTAGTGCACGTAAAGCCAGCCGGCCGCCCCAGCGTATAGGGCCGAGAGGACGAAGATCTGCAGCCTCAGGGTCGCAGGGTTGACCCCAAAGCTGGCCGCCGCGATGGCATCACCCTTAGAGGCCCGCATGGCCCGGCCGATGCGGCTTTGGGTGAGGTTCCAGGCCGCCCAAGCCCCCACCAGCACGAAGCCCCAGGAGAGGTAGAAGTAGCTCCTCGAGTCGCTCAGGGTGTAGCCAAGGATGGAGATGGGGGGAATCCCCCGCAGACCGGTGTGCCCCCCGGTGAGGCCCACCCAGCTTCCCATCACGATGAACAGGGCCATGCACCAGGCGATGGTGGAGAGGGGCAGGTAGTGCCCCTTGAGCCGCACGGTGATGCCCCCCAGCACCAAAGCGCCCCCCGCCGCGGCCAATAGGCCCAGCGGAAGGGTGAGCCAGGGGCTATAGCCCTGCTGGACGGTAAGCAGGGCCGAGGTGTAGGCAGCGAGGCCCATAAAAGCGGCCTGGCCGAAGCTGGTCATGCCCGAAAGACCCGTGAGCAAGTACAGCCCCAGGGCCACCAGCGCGCCAAAGGCGATGTAGTTGCCCACGCTCAGGTAGAAGGAGGTGGGCGGCAGCAGCAGAGGTAGAAGGAGCAGAACCCCTACTGCGCCCAGCGTCAAAGGTGAAAACCTCACTCTTCCTCCGCGATCTCGTGGCTGCGTAGGCTGCGCCAGAAGAGGATGGGCAGGAGAAGGGCGAACACCAAAGCGTCCTTGTAGGCGCTGGCCTGGAAGGCCGCCCAGGACTCCATGGCCCCCACCAGCAAGGCCCCCACCACCGCCAGCGGGTAGCTGACCAGGCCCCCCAGGATGCCCGCCACGAAGCCCTTCAGCCCCAGTAAAAAGCCCTGAAAGTAGGCCGGCGAGATCAAAGGCGCTAGCAGCATCCCGCTCACGCAGGCTATCAAGGTGGCGATGCCAAAGGAGACGTAGCCCGCCTGGCTGGGGCTTATGCCCAGCAATCGGGCCCCGTACCGGTTGATGGCACAGGCCCTGAGAGCCTTGCCGTAGATGCTTCGGGTGAAGAAGAGGTACAGCCCCAGCATGGCCAGGAGGGCGAAGCCGTAGACCAGGAAGGCCTGGTTGTTGATGGGCACCGGGCCCACCTGGGTCTGTCCTGGCCATAGAGGAGGCAGGCGGAACTGCTCAGGGCCGAAGAAGACCAGCCCCAGGCCCATGAAGGCGAAGTGAAGCCCCACCGCGATGATCAGGTAGGTGAGCACGCTGGCGTTCCTGGCGGGTTCGAAAAAAAGCCGGTAAGAGGCGGGCCCGATGGGCAGCACGATCAGGACCGCCAGGATCCAGCCCAGCCAGAGGGGCACTCCCTGGGCCCCCCACCAGGCCAGCCCCACCACCCCTGCCGCTGCGAGCCCCAGCAGACCGGCCCTCCGGAGGTTTCGCCGCTCCAGGAAAGCCCAGCCCAGGAGCATGGCCGCCACCAGCCAGGCGGTTCCCGGTATCTGCCCCCTCAGGTTCAGGCCGCTCACCTCTGGGGGCAGGAACCAGACGTAGGTCAGGGGGGCGTAGACCAAGAACTCCCCCACCGGCACCAGGATCACCCGCGTCACCGCGAAGACCAGCACCAGCGCTAAGGCCAGAAGGGCATAGATGGTGCCGTTTTGCAGGGCATCGGCGGCGAGGAACGAGGCGATGGTCCAGTCCATGGGGGCCCTAGGCTTCTTCTAGCGGAAGGTGCGCAAAAGCTTCCATTCGAGCTTGCCGCTGGCGTTCTTTACGATCTCCACCATCACCGCCGACTCGTTGAAGCGCAGGCCCAGGTGGTCGGTGGGCGACATGTTGAAGATGCCGTGGGTGCCTACCACGTTGCGGGTAGCCTCGATCTCTTCGCGCAGGATGCGGCGGAAAGCCACCAGGTTGCTAGGCTGTTCACGGCGCAGGGCGCGCTCCAGGGCCGGGCGCAGGATGGCCCAGGCGTCGTAGGCATGGCCGCCAAAGGTAGAGTAGCTGCCGATGCCGAAGCGCGACTCGTAGAGCTGGACGTAGCTGACGGCCACCTGGCGGTTGGGGAAGTCGGGGGGAAGTTGGTCGAAGACCAACACCGGCCCAGCGGGCAGCCGGGTCCCCACCAGCAGGTCGCCCCCCACCCGCAGGAAGTCGGGGTTGGCCACCCCGTGGGTCTGGTAGATGAGCCCCCGGTAGCCCCGCTCGCGCAGGGTGCGCTGGGGCAGGACCGGCGCAGTGCCCGAGCCACCGATCAAGACCGCGTCGGGGTTGCGGGCCAGAATGCGGAGCACCTGCCCGGTGACCGAGGTGTCGGTGCGAGCAAAGCGCTCCGAGGCCACCACCTGGATGCCGGCCTCGCGGGCTGCGGCCTCAAAGGCCCGGGCCCAGCCCTCACCGTAGGCGTCGTTGAAGCCGATGTAGGCCGCGGTCCTAACCCCCGAGGCAACCATATCGCGCACGATGGGGATGCTCATCTGCTGCTCGGTTTGGGGGGTCTTGAAAACCCAGCGGCGTTTCTCGTCCACCGGGAAGACGATCTCCAGGTTGGCCGCCAGCGAGATCTTGGGTACCCCGGCCTCGGCCACCACGTCGATCATCCCCAGGCTGGCCGGGGTGGTGGTGGTGCCGATGATGGCCAGCACCTGGTCTTCCTGAATCAGCCGGCGCGTGGCCCGCACGGCCTGGGTGGTGTCCGAAGCGTCGTCCAGGATGATGAACTGGACCGGCCGGCCCGCCACCCCGCCGCGGCGGTTGACCTGCTCTTCCAAAAGCACCAGGGTGTTCCGCTCGGGAATCCCCAGGCTGGCCGCGGGGCCGGTGGCCGAGACCACCACCCCGATCTTCAGGGGGGCCGGCTGGGCCAGAGCCAGGCCCAGCGCCAGTACGCCGAACAACGCTCGCCTCATACTGCCTCCTTGTCTTTTTCCTTAGGAAAGAGGTTGCGGAAGTCCTCGAGCCCGGCGGCCACCATCCGGCGCAGCAGGGGGTGGGGCCGGTAGCGCGCCTCGCCCAGCTCCTCGTGGAGCCCCTCCAAAGCCCGGAGCACCGGCTTGAGCCAGATGCGCTCAGCCCACTCCAGGGGCCCCAGGGGGTAGCCGGTGCCCAGGCGCATGGCCCGGTCGATCTCGGCTGGGGAAGCTAGGCCCTCGGCGAGGGCCGAAATGGCCTCGTTGATGAGGAGGGCCAGGATGCGGAAGCCCACGCCCCCGGGCTGGTCGGGGAGGAGCAGGCAGAGGTGGCCCTGGGCCTCGAAGTAGCTCTGGGCCAGGGCTAAAGCCGGGTTGGGGCCGGAAAGGGGCGCATAGAGCTCCACGATGGCCCGCTCGCCGATGGGCGGCACCAGGCTGAACCCCGCCAGCGGGCCTTTGTGTTCAGCCTGGAGGCGGCTTACCGAGTGGCCCCAGACCAGGGTGACCACGGGAAGGGGTTCGGGCAGGCTGTGCTTGCGCTCGGGCTTGACCCGGCAGTCCAGCACAAAGGCGGCCTCGGCAGGGTTTTCAGCATGGGGAAAGCGGGCCCGCAGCGCCGCGGCCAGGGGGTTGGGGCCGAGGATGAGGGGGAGGGGATGGTCGGTCCTGGGGTTGGGCGGGGTGGGGGTGGGTGGGGGGCCCGGGGGGTAGCGGTACCAGCCCACCCCGCTCTTGCGCCCCAGGTGGCCGGCGGCCACCTTCTGCTGCTGCAGGTAGTGCGGTTGGTAGCGGGGCTCGCCGAAGAAGCCCTGGTAGACCGAGCTGGAGGCGGCGAGGTTCACGTCCAGCCCGATCAGGTCCATCAGCTCGAAGGGGCCCATGGGGAAGCCCAGCCCCCGCATGATCCAGTCGATATGTTCCTTGGGAACGCCCTCCGCGTGGAGCCTGAGGGCCTCGCCGTAGAAGGGCCGGGCTACCCGGTTCACCAGGAAGCCTGGGGCGTCCTTGACCCGGATGGGCTCCTTGCCCCACCTTCGCATGAGCTGGCTGGCCTTCTCGAGCAGGGCCGGGTCGGTCTCCAGCCCGCCTATCACCTCCACCAGCCGCATGCGCGGGGCGGGGTTGAAAAAGTGGAGGCCCAGCACCCGGCTGGGGTCGGGCACCCTGGCCGCGATGGCCGAGATGGAGAGGGTGGAGGTGTTGGAGGCGAGGAGGCTTTGGGGGTTGAGGGCCCCCAGCCGGGCCAGCAGCTCTTGCTTTAGGGCCAGCTCCTCCGGCGCAGCCTCGATGACGAGCCCGGCCTGGGCGCAGGCCTCCAGCGCCTGGGTGGGCTGGATGCGGCCCAGCGCGGCGGGCTGGCGTTTTTCTAGGCCGGCCTGGATGTCCGCCAGGGCGCTTTCCAAAGCGGCGGGGTGGGGGTCGTAGAGCAGCACCGGGTGGCCCGCGGCGGCCGCCACCTGGGCGATGCCCCGGCCCATGGTGCCCGCACCCAAAACCGCTACCGTCTCCTCCACCGCTCCTCCCGCTTACCAAACAAACACTTGTTTGTTTATTTGTTGGCCGTCAGTGTATCTTGAAGCCCAGACCGCTGTCAAGCGCTCAGATGACGTGCTGGGGCAGCCCCTCCAGCTCCGAGGCCTTGGTGGGCACGAACCCCCCCTCGAAGGCCTCGAGGCGCGAGCCCTCCAGGAACCAGCTTTTGGGGGTCTTGGCACCCCACAGGGTTTGCCGACGGGGGTCGTTCAGGTGCCAGCGGATGGGCTCGAAGTCGGGGTCGACCGTGCTGTAGTCGGAGGTGTAGAGCTCGATGCGGTGCCCGTCGGGGTCGCGCAGATAGAGGAAGAAGGCGTTGGAGATGCCGTGCCGTCCCGGGCCGCGCTCGATGGCCTCGGTGTGCATGGCCCCGGCCAGGATGTCGCAGGCCCGGATGATGCTCATGGCATCGGGCATCCAGTAGGCGAAGTGGTGCAGCCTGGGCCCGGTGCCGTTGGTGAAGGCCAGGTCGTGGACGTTGCCCTTGCGCTGTATCCAGGAGGCCCAGATCCGGCCCTCGTCGTCCTCGGTGTACTCCGAGAGGCGGAAGCCGAGCCTGTCCATGTACCAGCGGGTGGCCTGCCCTACCTGGGGGGTCATCACGTTGATGTGGTCGATGCGCTGCAGGCCAGGGCCCCTGTGCAGGTCGTAGCGCTGCAGGAGCCAGGGGTACCTCTGGCTTTCGGCGTAGAAGGCCAGCGGCAGGCCGAAGGGGTCCTGGATTCGCAGCAGCCGGGGCCGGTCCTGTTCCGACTCCCAGCGGTAGGGGAGGCCCTCTTCCTGGGCCAGCCCCACCAGGAGCTCCAAATCCGGCTCGCCCGCCACCCGGAAGGCCAGGTGCTTGACCCCGGGCTCGGCGGCCTGCTCGAGCTTGAGGGTCCACTCGCGGTCCTCGGTGCCCCGCAGATAGAGGGCCCCTTCCCGTTCATGCAGGACCTGGAGGCCCAGCAGGTCTGCGTAGAAATAGCGGGCGCGCGCCAGGTCGGTCACGTAAAGGGCCACGTGGGCGGCGCGCACGAGGTTGGGGGTTGCCTTCATCTCTCACCCTCCAAACAGAGCTTGCGGTAGCCGCGGTTCCAGTACAGAAGCGGCCGGCCCTCGGCCAGGCGTACCTCGGTTACCCGGCCCACCACGATTCGGTGGCTCCCGCCCGGGTAGACCGCCCAGGTCTGGCAGTAGATGGTGGCCAGGGCCCCGACCAGGGCTGGTACCTCGTCCTCGGTGAGGGGGGCGTGGTCCTGGGCGGGCTGGCCGGCGAAGTGCTCCGAGGTGCGCTCGTGGCCCTCGGGCAGCAGGTTCACGCTGAAGCGCCCGGCCTTCTCCAGCACCGGCCAGAGCAGGGTGACCTGGTGGATGCAGACCAGGACCAGGGGGGGCTCGAGGCTCACGCTGGTGAAGCTGCTCACGGTCATCCCTCGCGCCTCTCCGTTGTGCCGCGCGGCCACCACCACCACCCCGCTGGGCCAGCGGCGCATCGCCTGGCGGAGGGCTTCAGCGAGGGGCTGGTCGCTCATCCGGCTACCACCTCGGGCTCGGGCTTTTTCTGCCAGCCCAGGAACTCCCGGATGCGCGCCTTGTAGGGCTCCTTGTCGTAGACCGAGAAAAGGGTCTGGTGCATGCGCACCGGGTCGCCGAAGAAGAAGCGCTCGTAGAGCACCTGACGGGCCCCGAAGCCCGAGAGGGTCATGTCCCAGGCCAGGCGGAAGAGCTGCACCCGCTCGCGCGCGGGCAGGGTGGCCGACTGCAGGAATTTTTCCAGGTAGGGGGCGATGGGGGCTTCGAAGTCGGCCTCGGAGGGTAGGGTGATAAGGCCCGAGGCCGCGATCTGCTGCACGATCTCGTGGATGCGGGGGTAGAGCCTGGGGTAGAGGTTGCGCGCCCCGTCGAGGGCCCCCCGGTCGGGGCAGTAGAGGCCGTAGGCGTTGGGCCTGGCGTCCCGCTCGGCCCGGGCCCAGAGCCCCCGCATGGCCTCCAGGTAGATGATGACCTCGGCCACCTTCTCCTGCACGTGGGGGTAGACGTCGGCCCCAATCGCCTCGGCCATGAGCGAGATGAGCCCTAAAAAGGCCTCGGTCTTGGCGTTTTTGAGCACCACCACCTGGTGGGCCATGTGCATCAGGGCCCCGGTCTCGGCGTAGGCGGTGTTGCAGCGCTCCAGGTCTTTGTAGATGAAGACCCGCTCCCACGGCACGAAGACCTCGTCGAAGACCGTCAGGCAGTCCATCTCCTCCAGCCGGCTGCTCAGGGGGTGGTCGAAGCTCGAGTCCCCGCCCCTGAGCCCCTCCCGGCTTATGAAGTGGAGCCCGGGGGTGTGGGTGGGGATGGCGAAGGCGATGGCGTACTTCTCGGCCCCCGGCTCCGCCTTGAGCAGGGTAGAGGGGAAGACCAGCAGCTCGTCGGCGGTGGGCAGGGTGGAGAGCATCCGCGCGCCGCGCACTACGATGCCCTTTGGCGTCTCGCGCACCACCCCCAGGGGAATGTAGGGGTCGGGCAGCTCGAGGTTGCCCCTGGCCCGGTTCACCTGGGGGTTGGTGAGGCAGTGGGTGGTGCAGAGGTCCCGCTCGCGCACGTACTGCACGTAGCGGCGTACGTTCTCGGCGAAGGGCCCAAAGAACTCGGCGCTCTTCTCAAAGGCCATCAGCACCGCGTTGAGGTAGTCGGGGCTGCGGCCCATCATGCCCAGGTGGGCGTCGGCCCAGACCTTGTAGGCAGCCCCTCGGCGGGCCACGTCCTCCCGGCTTTGCGCCGGCAGCAGGCTTACAGGGTAGCGCTCCTTGCCTTCCTCGTAGGTTAGGGTTTCGCGGTAGCGGGGGTCGTGCTGCAGGTCGTAGAGGCTGGCCAGGGCGTGGGTGATGCCCCTGAAGACAGGGTGGGTGGTGGGGTCTTGCACCCGCTCGCCCTTGTACCAAAGGTTGGGCGGGTTTTCCTTTAGGGCTTCCAGGTACTCCTTACCGTTGCGCGCCATACGGCCTCCTTTAGCCGAACCTGGGGATGGGGGGGTCGACGAGAGGAACGGCGATGTGCTTGAGCTCGGTGTAGAACTCCAGGCTGTGCGCCCCGCCCTCGCGGTGGGTGCCCGAGAACTTGACCCCGCCGAAGGGGGTGGGCAGGTGGCGCACGTTGTGGGCGTTGATCCAGGTCATGCCGGCCTCTAGGTGCAGGGCCATGCGGTGGGCCCGCGAGAGGTCTTTGGTCCAGACATAGGCGGCCAGGCCGTACTTGGAGTGGTTGGCCTTCTCCAGCGCATCGGCCTCGTCCTTGAAGGGGATGACGGTCAGGATGGGGCCGAAGATCTCCTCCTGGGCGATGGTGTGATGGTTCTCGGCCACGAAAACCCCGGGGCGAATGTAGTTGCCCTCGCTGCCTATCCGCTCCCCGCCGAAGACGTGCCTGGACTCCTGCTTGCCGATTTCCACGTAGCGGAGCACCCGGGCCAGGTGCTCGGGGTGGATGAGGGGCCCCACCTCGGTCTCGGGGTCCAGGGGGTGGCCCACCCTGATGCGGGCCGCACGTTCGGCCAGACGCTCCACGAACGCATCGAAGAGGTTTTCCTGTACCAGCGCGCGGCTGCTCGCGGTGCAGCGCTCGCCGTTGAAGCTGTAGATCTGGAAGACGGTGGCGTCCAGGGCCCGCTCCAAGTCGGCGTCCTCGAAGATGATCACCGGCGACTTACCGCCGAGCTCGAGGGAAAGCCGCTTGAGCAGGGGGGCGCTGTTCTGGGTGATGAGGGCCCCGGTGGTGGTCTCGCCGGTGAAGGCGATGAGGGGGATATCCGGGTGGCGCACCACCGCGTCCCCGGCCTCCTCCCCGAACCCCTGCACCACGTTGAAGACGCCTGGGGGCAGGTCGGCCTCCTGGAAGATTTCCGCCAGCTTCCAGGCCGTGAGGGGCGACCACTCCGCGGGCTTCAGCACCACGGTGTTGCCGAAGGCCAGGGCCGGGGCGATCCGCCAGGTGGAGAGCATCAGCGGCGCGTTCCAGGGGGTAATGATGCCGCAGACCCCCACCGGCACCCGCACCGAGTAGTTGAGCCAGGTGTCGTCCACCGGGAAGGTCTGCCCTTCCATGGCCCGCTCGGCCCACTCGGCGTAGAAGCTGAAGTTCTCGGCGGCCCGGGCCACCTGGGCCCGCACGATCCTGAGCACCTGCCCAGCATCCAGGCACTCCAGCACCGCGAGCTCGTCGGCGTGCTTTTCCAAAAGCTCGGCCAGGCGGAGCAGGTACTTCTTGCGGGTCTTGGCGCTTTTTTTCCAGCCCACAAAGGCAGCCTTGGCGGCCCTGGCGGCTTTGTCCACGTCCTGGGCGTGGCCCCTGTAGACCCGGGCGAGCACCTGGTTGTCGGATGGGTCAAGCGTCTCGAAGACCTCGCCCCGCTCCCCCGGTACGAAGGCCCCGTTGATGAAGTGGGGCACGGTCTGGCGGGCCACCCGCTGCCGCACCTGGGCGATGAACTCAGGGGTTATGGCTGGGGTTTTCTCCGCTAGCTTCACCTGCGCCTCCTCTACACCACCGACCGGTCGCCCTCTTCCCCCACTACGGGCTCGGCCCACTCGCTTTCCTGCTCAATGGGGTTTTCCAGCGCCCCGAGCCCCTCGATCTCCATCCGCATCACGTCGCCCGGGCGCACCTGCGAGATGCCCCTGGGGGTGCCGGTCAGAATCACGTCCCCGGCCTCTAGGGTCATGAAGCGGCTGATGTACTCCAGAATCTCCGGGATGCTGAAGAGCATCCCCCGGGTGCTGGCCTCCTGGCGCAGCTCGTCGTTGACGTAGGCCCGCATCCAGAGGTTGTGGGGGTCAGGAACCTCGTCCGCACTCACGTAGTAGGGCCCCAGGGGGCCGAAGGTATCCCAGCCCTTGGCCCGGATGGGGGGGCGGAAGGTGTTGCTGACATAGTCGCGCACCACCAGGTCGTTGGCGATGGTGTAGCCGCCCACGTAGTCCATGGCCTCCCTGGCCTTGACCCGCCGCATGGGGCGCCCGATGATGACCGCCAGCTCGCACTCGAAGTGCATGAACCGGGCCCCCCGGGGGTAGATCACGGTGCCCCGGTGGGGAAGCAGCGAGCTGTTGGGCTTCCAGAAGAGGGCTGGTTCCTCGGGCTTCCGCAGGCCGAACTCCTCGGCGTGCTCGGCGAAGTTGAGGGCCAGGGCGATGACCTTGCTGGGCACCACCGGCAGCAGCCACTGCACCTCCTCAGGGCGATGGGCCTCCCCGGCAGGGTCCACGAGCATCCCCCCCTGCAGGTACCCCTCCAGCAGGCGGCCTTTGGCGATAAAGCGGGCCCGTTTCATACGTACTGCTTCCTCGAGGGGTCGGGCAGGACTGGGGGGTCCTGGGCCGGTAGGAGGCCATAGGCCTGGGCCATCTGGCGCAGCCGGGCCTCGATCTCGGGGGTGGTGGGCCCCAGGGGTTCGCGCCACTCCTTCTCGCAGAGGCCCATCCAGGCGAGCACGGTCTTGAGCGGGATGGGGTTGGTGTCCCAGAAGACCGCCTCGTTGGCCTCGAGGAGGTAGTAGTGAAGCTCCCGGGCCTCCTGGTAGCGGCCCTCGAGGGCAAGCTGGCAGAGCGCGGCGGTCTCCCTGGGCAGCCAGTTGGCGGTGGCGGCAATGGTGCCCACCGCGCCCACGCACATCATGGGGAAGGTGAGGGCCTCCAGGCCGCAGTAGACCTGGAAGTCCCGCCCCACCCGGCGCAGCAGGGCCGAGACGTACTCCATGTCCTTGGAGGAGTGCTTGAGCCCCACGATGTTCTTGAATTCGCGCCGCAGCCGGGCCACGGTTTCTATGCCGATCTCCACCCCGGTTCGCCCCGGGATGTTGTAGAGCACGATGGGCAGCTCAGGCACGCTGGCCGCCACCTGGCCGAAGAAGCGGTATAGGCCTTCTGGGTTGGGCTTGACGTAGTAGGGGGTGATGACCAGCGCCCCCTGGGCCCCCATTCTCTGGGCTGCGCGGGTCAGCCTCAGGGTCTCGTCCAGCCGCAGGCTGCCGGTGCCGGCCAGGAGGGGTACCCGGCCGCGGATGAAGAAGAGGGCCCGCTCAATCAGGTACTCGCGCTCCTCCAGGCTCAGGGTGCCGGGCTCGCCGGTGGTGCCCCCCACGCTCAAGGCGTGGGACCCGGCCTCGATCTGCCGCTCGATGAGCCGCTCCAGCGCGGCCTCATCGAGGTTGCCATTCTTGAACGGGGTAATCAGGGGTACGACGCTGCCTTTGAACTCCACCATGGCGCTCCTTGGTTGTGAGCTGGCTTGCTGTGCTGCCGCCTTTGAGATACTTAATATGTTAAGTAAAACCGGGGCAGCGTTTGCGAGCTAAAGTACAATTACTCCCCAAGAGGCCCTATGACCACCCTTCCCCCAGATGCAGCCCGCCTCCTGCGCGACCTAACCCACTCCTTGCCCATGGCCCTCCTGCGCACCCGCGAGGCGGTGGTGCAGCGTTTTCGCAAGGTGCTCTCCCGCCACCGCCTAACTGAACAACAATGGCGGGTGATGCGGGCTTTGGACGGTAAGGAAGGGCTGGAGATATCGCTTTTGGCCGAGCAGTGCCGCATTCTCTTGCCCAGCATGAGCGGCATCCTGCGCCGCATGGAGCAGCGCGGGCTGGTGCAGCGCCGGGCCAACCAGGCCGATGGCCGCAGCGTGTGCGTGGCCCTCACGCCGGCCGCGCAGGCCCTGGTGGAGCGGATCAAGCCCGAGGTGGTGGCGGTCTACGCCGAGATTGAGCAGCTTCTGGGGAAGGAAAAGCTCGAGCTCCTCTACGCCCTTTTGGAGGAGCTGGAGCAAGGGCTCAGTCAGGGAGGCAGTTAGGGGGCAGGAAGCGGTTCGCCTCCTCGAATTCTTCGCGCAGCATCCCGTATAGGTAGAGGTCTTCCTTTACACCCTGCCGGGTTTCGTGCCGCCGCAGGATGCCCTCCAACCGGAAGCCGAGTTTTTCCAGGAGGTGGCGCATGGGCACGTTAGAGCCCTGCACCTCGGCGGTGATGCGCTCCAGTCCCAGCTCGCCGAAGCCGTAGGCCAGCATGGCCCGCCCGGCCGCATAGCCCACCCCCTGCCCGCGGTGGCTTTCCTCCCCGATGGCGATGCGCAGCCGGGCGCGCCGCTCCAGGGGGTTCAGGTCGCGCAGGTCGACAAAGCCCACCAGCAGACCCTCGGGGTGCTCCTGGCTGCGAAGTACGATGCCCCGGCGCACCAGGTCGGCGGGGGGGTTGTTCAGCAAGCGCACGAACCAGTCCTGCAGTTTTTCGGGCGAGAGCCCCAGCGGCCAGCCGTTGGCCAGGCAAAAGGCCTCGTCCTGGCTCCAGGAGATCACCCGGGCCAGGTCGCTCATCGCCAGGGGGCGCAGCTCCACCGCCAGCATGTCCCTACCTTACAGGATGCCCTGGCCATTGATAAATCGCCGGAGGCTGCGTAGTCTCGTTTTGGTGGCTACCTCCGGCCGTTTTCCCCTGCTGCGCCTGCTGGAGGGAGAGAAGGCCTTTGGGGAGCGGGTCTTGTTCAAAGGAGCGAACCTCTGGCTTGTGGCCCGCGAACGGGCCGCCCTGGTAGGGCCCAACGGTGCAGGAAAGAGCACGCTGTTCCGGGTCCTGGCCGGCCAGGTGGGGCTGGATGGGGGGCGGCTTTGGCGGGCTTCTGGGGTGCAGGTTTTCTACCTGCCCCAGGACTTCCGCCCCACGGGGGGGCTTGTGCACGAGCTGGCCTACGCGGTCACCCCGCTTGCCCGCCTGGAGCGGGCGCTGGAGTCGGCCCCTTCCGAGCAGTGGGGCGAGCTGTGGGCGCAGCGCAGGGCCCTTGCTTTTTGGAAGGGGCGGGTGGAGCGGGTTCTGCGGGCGCTGGGGCTGGAGGCTTTGCGCCATCGGTCCGCCGATGGGCTCTCGGGGGGGGAGGGGGTGCGGCTGGGGCTGGCTTTGGCCTTTCTTTCCGGGGCCGAGGTGCTGCTCCTAGACGAGCCCACCACCCACCTGGACCTGCCCTTGCGCCTGGGGCTGGAAGAGCTGCTGCGGGCCTACCCCGGTGCGGTGGGCTTTATCAGCCACGACCGGGCCCTTTTGCACGGGGTGGCCTCCACCGTTTACCACCTCGAGGCCGGGGTGCTTTTCCGGGTGGCGGGCGGCTACGCGACCTACCTGCAGGAGCGCGAGCGCATCCGCCGCACCGTCGAAAAGGCCCGGGCCGAGGCGGAGAAGGAGCGCGAGCGGCTTTTGCGGGTGCTGCCCGATAGACGCCGGCCCGGGGTGGACCGGCGGGTGCGCGAGCGGCGGGCCCTGCGCCGGCGGGCTGCGCGGATCGAGGCCCCCGACCCCCTGCCCCCCGAGCGGCGCTGGAGCCTGGAAATTGCTGCGGAAGGTGCCCCCCGGCTGGTCCTCGAGGCCCGCGACCTGGCCAAGGCCTACCCCGGCCGAGGACCGGTGCTGCGCCGGGCTACCCTGCGCCTTTTCCGCGGCGATCGGGTGGCGCTGGTGGGGCCCAACGGGGCGGGCAAAACCACCCTGCTGCGTCTTTTGCTGGGCCTGGAGCCGCCCGAGGCAGGGGAGCGGACCCTGGGGCTGGGGGTGCGGGTGGCCTACCTCGACCAGCATCACCACGGCCTGGTGCCAGAAGAGCCGCTTTTCGCCCAGTTCGCGGCCCGCTTTGGGGAGGCTCGGGCCGCCGCCCTTCTGGGCCGGCTGGGCTTTCGTCCGCCCCACTGGCACAGCCCGCCGGCCCGCCTCTCCGGGGGCGAGCGGGCCCGGGCGGGCCTGGCCCTGCTCTCGGCCCTGCGGGCCGGCCTGCTGGTGCTGGACGAGCCCACCAACCACCTGGAGCTCGAGCTCCTGGAGGCCCTCGAGCGAGCCCTGGTCGATTATCCCGGCACCCTTCTTTTCGTCTCCCACGACCGCACCCTGGTGCAGAGGGTGGCCACCCGGTTCTGGGGGCTGGAAGAGGGGGTGCTGGTGGAGTACCCCAGCTACGCCGAGGCCGAGGCTGCGATGCTGGGCCGGCCGGCCTTGCGAATCGACCCCTGCGGCGAGCCTACGCTCGAGCCCCCTCCACCCGAGCGCGACCTGGAGGAGGAGCGCCTGGCCTTGCTGGAGCGTTTGGATGGCCCCTTGTCTGCGCGCAGCCTCGCCCGCCTGCGGGCCGACCTTCTGGCCCTGGAGGAGGCCCTTTTCCTCCACTACGCCCAGGTCTACTACCGCCCCCATCCCTACCGCTACCGGGTGGTCCAGGAGGGGCTGGAGGTCTTTGCCGAGGAGGAGCTGGGCCTTTGGCAGTTCTGGAGCCGGGAGGGGGTGGTCTTTGCCGAGGCCCGGGGCCCTGCCCTCTACCTGGAAGGGCAGCCCAGCCCGCGCATGCTGCGGGCCATCTGGCGGATGGCCCTCGAGCTCATCGGGCTGGGGGAGGTGGTGGGGGCTGGGCACCCAGGCTGCGCAGAACCAGCCGGCCGTAGGCCTCCGCCAGCTCCGCAAGGCTGAGCCTCCCCCCCGGACGGTACCAGTGGTAGGTCCAGTTCAGCGCCGAGAGGACGAACAAGGTGGCCAGCCGGGCATCCTCCACCTGGAACTCTCCCTCCCTCACCCCCGCCTCGATGGCGCGGTAGAAATGCTCCTCGTACTCGTCGCGCCGGGCCTTGATTTGCGCCTGCATGGCGGGGCTCAGGAACTTCCACTCGTGGAAAAAGACCGTGGCGTGGTCGAGCTCCCGCGCGATGACCTGCAGGTGGGACCGCACCAGCCGTAGAAGCCGCTCTTTGGGGGCGAGGCCTTCGGGGACCGCCCGCGCCCCTTCCAGGAACTCGTCCGCCGCGCGGTTGACCAGCTCGAAGAGCACCTCCTCTTTGGAGGTGATGTGGGCGTAAAGGCTCCCTCCCTGCAGGTTGACCGCTCTGGCCAGGTCGCGCATGGAGGTGGCGTGGAAGCCCCGGCGACTAAAAAGCCGCCCGGCGGCCCGCAGAATCTCGTCCCGGCGGCTGGTCTTTTCCCCTGGTGAGCGGCTTGCCACCCTGCGAAGAGTATAGGGGCTCCCCGCCAGGGGGTCAACGCGGGGCTACTGCGCTGAGGTGGCCCGGAGCCGCTCCACCACGGCCCGGTCTTCCAGGGTGCTGGTATCGCCCTTGATCTCCTCGCCCGAGGCCACCTGCCGCAGCAGGCGGCGCATGATCTTGCCCGAGCGGGTCTTGGGCAGGGCGTCGGTGATGCGAATCTCATCGGGCCGGGCGATGGCCCCGATCATCTTGACCACGTGGGCCCGGAGCTCCTGGGCCAGCTCAGGGCTGGGGGTCTGGCCGCTTTTGAGGGTGACGAAGGCCACTATGCCCTCGCCCTTGATGGGGTCGGGCCGCCCCACCACCGCAGCCTCGGCCACCGCCGGGTGGGCCACCAGGGCGCTTTCGATCTCCATGGTGCCCAGGCGGTGGCCGGAGACGTTGAGCACGTCGTCTACCCGCCCCAGGATCATGTAGTAGCCCTCGGGGTCGCGCTTGGCCCCGTCGCCGGTGAAGTAGCGGCCGGGGTACTGGGCGAAGTACTGCCGCTCGAAGCGCTCGGGGTCGCCCCAGACCGTGCGCAGCATGGAGGGCCAGGGCCGCTTGAGGATGAGGTGGCCGCCCTCGTCGGGGTTGGTGACCGGCTGGCCGGAGGTGTCCACGACCTCGGGCTCTACCCCGAAGAAGGGCTTACCCGCGTGGCCGGGCTTCATGGGATGCACCCCGGGCAGGGTGGTGATCATGATGCCCCCGGTCTCGGTCTGCCACCAGGTGTCCACAATCGGGCAGCGCTCCTGGCCGATTACCCGGTAGTACCAGAGCCAGGCCTCGGGGTTGATGGGCTCGCCCACCGAGCCCAACAGGCGCAGGCTGCTGAGGTCGTACCTGCGCGGCCACTGCTCGCCCCACTTCATGAAGGCCCGGATGGCGGTGGGGGCGGTGTAGAGGATGTTCACCCGGTACTTCTCGATGATGCTCCAGATGCGCCCCTCGTCGGGGAAGTTGGGGGCTCCCTCGTACATGAGGGTGGTGGCCCCGTTTTGCAGGAGGCCATAGACCACGTAGCTGTGCCCGGTGATCCAGCCCACGTCGGCGGTGCAGAAGTAGGTGTCGCTTTCCTTGAGGTCGAAGATGTAGCGCGCGGTGAGGTAGGTGTAGACCGAGTAGCCCCCGGTGGTGTGCAGCACCCCCTTGGGCTTGCCTGTGGAGCCCGAGGTGTAGAGGATGAAGAGCGGGTCCTCGGCGTCCATGGGCTCGGCCGGGCAGACTGGGGAGGCGTTGGCCATGAGCTCGTGGTACCAGTGGTCGCGGCCCGGTTCCATGTGGACCTCCTGCCCGGTGCGCCTTACCACCACCACGTGCTTTATGCTCTTGGCGTCGGCCAGGGCCTCGTCGCTGTTGGCCTTGAGGGGGACCACGCTGCCGCGGCGCCAGCCCCCATCGGCGGTGATAAGCACCTTGGCCTCGGCGTCGTTGATGCGGTCGGCCAGGGCCGAGGCCGAGAAGCCCCCGAAGACCACCGAGTGCACCGCCCCGATTCGCACGCAGGCCAGCATGGCGATGGCAGCTTCAGGAATCATAGGCAGGTAGATGGTGACCCGGTCGCCCTTCTCCACCCCCAAGGACTTGAGCACGTTGGCGAACTTGCAGACCTCGCGGTGGAGCTGCTGGTAGGTGAGGATGCGCGAGTCGCCCGGCTCCCCCTCAAAGATGATGGCGGCCTTGTTGCCCCGGGTTTCCAGGTGCCGGTCGAGGCAGTTGTAGGCGAGGTTGAGCTTGCCCCCAATGAACCACTGAGCCTTGGGGGGGTCCCAGGCCAGCACTTTTTCCCAGGGTTGGAACCAGTGTAGCTCGGAAGCCACCCGGCTCCAGAAGCGCTCGGGGGCCTCTAAGCTTTCCTTGTAAAGCGCCTCGTACTCTTCAAGCCGGTTGATCTGCGCCGCTTTCCGGAAGGCCTCGGAAGGCTGGAAGACCCTTTCCTCTTTTAGGACGGCTTCGATTTTTTCCATACACCACACCCCAAAACCGAGAAGGAGGCAGCAGGCTGCCAGGGCTTTTTGAGGTGAGCATAGGTAATCGCGCTGGCCCCGTCAAGAAATCAGGGGCTTTGGCAAATGTAAGAAAAAAGCCATTACTTGACACCTCCGGCAGCAAAGACCATGATGGGCCAAAAACAACGACTTCAGCAGCACTTTATGTCCAAGACCCGCAAGCTCACCACCGTACAAGCGGCCCTTCGGGTGCTGGCCTACCTGGCCGAGCACCCCGAGGGGGTAGAAGCGGCGCGGCTGGCAGCTTTTTTGGGCAAGAGCCTTTCCACCGCCTACGCCCTTCTGGCCAGCCTGGTGGCTGAGGGGTTTGCTGAACGCGAGGGAAGCCTCTACCGGCTGTCCCGGACAGCCCTGGCCCGAACCCCACCCCCTTTGGTGGAGCCCGAGCGGCTTTCAGATGCGCTGGAGGAGCTCTATTTGTGCACGCGTGAGCGCACCTACCTAGCCCTTCTGGACCGCGAGGGGCGGCTGCGCCTGGCTACCCGGGGCCGCCAGGGTCTGCCCAAGCTGGGGGTGGAGGAGGTGGTGGGGGAGGGGTTTCACGCGCTTGCCCTGGGCAAGGCGGTGCTGGCCTTTTTGCCCCCCGAGGCCCAGGCCCCCCACCTGCAGAACCTCCGCGCCTACACCCACCTCACCCTCACCGACCCCCTGACCCTGGAGGAGGAGCTCGCCAGGGTGCGGCGGATGGGCTTTGCGGTGGACCTCGAGGAGCACGCTCTGGGCCTTTCGAGCCTGGCCGCCCCCATCTTCGACCCCCAGGGGCAGGTGGTGGGGGCTTTGGGGGTGGTGGTGCCCTCCCGGCGTTTTCCCTACGCTTTTACCCGGCTGGCCCGGGCGGTGCAGGAGGTGGCCCGGGCGGCCTCGAGCCACCCTCTCCCCGAGCCCATCCGGGAGGAGCCGGAGGTAGCCCCCCCAGAGCCGGCTCCGGCCCTCCCCCTTCTCGCCGCCAAGGAGGAGACCGTGCCACCTCCAGAGAAGCTCAGGCGCCAGGCCAATTTGCAGGACTACCGGGCCGAGTACGGGCGGAGCCTGGAGGACCCCGAGGGCTTCTGGGCCTCGTGGGCCGGCCGGTTTTTCTGGTTCACCCCTTGGAAGGAGGTTTGCCGGCTCGAGTTTCCCCACCACCGCTGGTTTGTGGGCGGCGAGACCAACCTGGCCTACAACGCCCTGGACCGCCACGCCCAGGGGCCCAGGCGCAACCACCTGGCTCTCATCGCCCTTGCGGGCGACGGCGCCGTGCACAAGCTCACCTACCGCGAGCTGCGCGACCTGAGCGCCCGGCTGGCAGGGGGGCTGCGGGCTTTGGGAATCGGGAAAGGCGACCGGGTGGCGGTCTATCTGCCGAGCGGGCTGGAGATGGCCCTGACCTTTTTAGCCTGCGCCCGCATCGGGGCGGTGCACGTGGCCGTTCCCGCCGGCCTGGGGGCCCAGGCCCTGCGCGAGCGCCTTCTGGATACCGGGGCCCGGCTTCTGGTGGCTGCCGACCGTATGTACCATGGGGGGCGCGTTCTACCCTTCGCAGCCCTGGTGGAGGAGGCGGTGGAGGGGCTGGACCTCGAGGTGCTCTGGTTTAGCCGGGGCAGCGAGCGGCGCCCTTTGGAGTTCTGGGAGCTTCTGGAGGCCCACCGCCCCACCACCCCGGCCCTCCCCGTGGACAGCGAGCACCCCCTGTTCATCCTCTACACCTCGGGCTCCACGGGCAAGCCCAAGGGGGTGGTGCACGTGCACGGGGGGTACATGGTGGGCATCACCTACCATCTGCGCACCCTCTTCGACCTCAAGGAGGGCGATGTAATGTGGGCCACCGCCGACCTCTCCTGGATTGTGGGCCACAGCTACGGCCTCTACGCCCCCCTGCTGGAGGGCCTGACCACGGTGATCCGGGCCGAGCGGCTTGACTACCCCGATCCGGGGAGCTTCTACGAGACCATAGAGGCCTGCGGGGTGAACGTCCTCCTCACCAGCCCCACCTGGTTGCGCGCCTTTCGCCGCCACGGGGAGGAGTGGGCCCGGGAGGCCGATTTGAGCGAGCTCCGGCTCGTGGGCAGCGTGGGAGAATACCTGGCCCCCGAGGTCTGGCACTGGGCCCGCGCCCACCTGGCCCATGTGGTGGACAACTGGTGGCAGACCGAGACCGGGGCCCCCTGCCTGGCCACCCCTCCTTGCATGCCGGCCAAGCCGGGCAAGGCCGGCCTGCCCCTGCCCGGGGTGAGGATGCGGGTGGTGGACGCCCAGGGCCGGGAGCTGCCCCCTGGGCAGAAGGGGCACCTGGTGATCTGCCAGCCCTTCCCCCACATGATGCGCACCTTCTGGAACAACGACGAGCGGTATGTGGAGGCCTGGAGCCGAATCCCCGGCTGCTACGCCACCGGCGATATGGCGGTGCAGGACGCCGAGGGCTACATTGCTCTTCTGGGCCGCTCCGATGATGTGATCAAGGCCGGCGAGCTGCGCATCGGCACCGCCGAGATCGAAGGGGCCATGCTCTCCCACCCCGCGGTGGCCGAGGCCGCGGCGGTTGGGGTGCCCGACCCAGAGCGGGGTGAGGTCATCAAGGTGTACGTGGTGCTCAAGACCCGGGAGGCCAGCCTCGAGGTGCGCGCCATTCTGGCCGACAAGCTCCAGGCCCACCTGCGGCGCCAGCTAGGCAACCTGGGCCTGCCCACCGTGGTGGAGATCATCGAGCGGCTGCCGCGCACCAAGAGCGGCAAGATCATGCGCCGTCTGCTAAAGGCCCAGGAGCTGGGCCTTGACCCAGGCGACCTCTCCACCCTGGAGTCCTGAAGGAGGCTTATGCAAATAGAGCAGCTCCTCAAGCACTCAACCGGCTACCAGGCCCCCGAGGCCTTGCGGCAGCAGGCCAACCTCTCCGATTTCCACGCCGAGTACGCCCGCAGTCTGCAGGACCCGGAGGGGTTTTGGGGGGAGGAGGGGCGGCGGTTTTACTGGTTTGAACCCTTCGGGCAGGTGCTGGAGTGGAGATTCCCCGACCACCGCTGGTTCTTGGGGGGCAAGACCAACATCACCTACAACGCCCTGGACCGCCATGCCCAGGGGCCCAGGCGCAACCACCTGGCCCTCCTGTACCTGCGGGAGGACGGCCTCGAGCAAAAGCTCACCTACGGCGAGCTCCTGGAGCGGGTCTCCCGCTTCGCTACCGCCCTCAGGGCCCTGGGGGTGGGGCCGGGCGACCGGGTGGTGGTCTACATGCCCCTCACCCCGGAGGGAATCATCGCCATGCTGGCCTGCGCCCGGATCGGGGCCATCCACTCGGTGGTCTACGCGGGGCTGGGGGTCCAGGCCCTGCGCGAGCGCATCCTGGACGCGGGGGCCAAGCTGGTCATCGCCGGGGACGTGGGCTACCGGCGGGGGCGGGAGGTGGACCTGGCCTCCGTTGTGCTGGAGGCCACCCAGGGCCTGGAACTGCCCATCGTCTGGTTCAGCCGCAAGGAAGCCCCTCGGGGCCCCCTTTACAGCGACTTCAACACCCTGCTCTGGGCCCACAGACCCGAGACGCCAGCCCTGCCTGTAGACAGCGAGCATCCCCTGTTCATCCTCTACACCTCGGGCTCCACGGGCAAGCCCAAGGGGGTGTTGCACGTGCACGGGGGGTACATGGTGGGCGTGGCCTACCACCTGCGCACCCTTTTCGATGTGAAGGAGAGCGATGTCTTCTGGGCTACCTCGGACATCGGCTGGATTGTGGGGCATAGCTACATCGTGTACGCTCCTCTGCTCCTGGGCATAACCAGCGTGCTGCGGGAAGGGGCCCCCGACCACCCCGATCCGGGTGCGCTCTGGCAGGCGGTGGAGCGCTACCGGGTCAACGTGATGTTCACCGCTCCCACCGCGGTGCGGATGTTCATGAAGTTCGGTCCCGAGTGGCCCGCCCGCGCAGACCTGTCCTCGCTGCGCCTCCTGGCCGTGGCGGGGGAGCCTTTGAACCCCGAGGCCTGGCGCTGGGCCCACGCCCATCTGATGGGGGAGGGCCGGCGGGGGTTCGTGGTGGACAACTGGTGGCAGACCGAGCTGGGGGGGCCCACCCTGGGCAGCCCCCTTGCCCTCGAGGCCCGACCCGGCTTCGCGGGGGTGCCGCTCCCCGGGGTGGAAGCGGCGGTGGTGGACGCCCAGGGCCAGGAGCTGCCCCCGGGCCAGGGCGGCCTGCTGGTGCTGAGGCGGCCCTTTCCCCACATGATGCGCACCATCTGGGGCAACCACGACCGCTACACCCAGTACTGGACGGAGGTCCCCGGCCAGGTGTATGTGGCGGGCGATGTGGCCGTCAGGGACCGGGACGGCTACTTTGCCGTGCTGGGCCGGGCCGATGATGTGCTCAACGTGGCCGGGCACCGCATCGGCACCGCCGATGTGGAAAGCGCCCTGGTCTCGCACCCCGCGGTGGCCGAGGCCGCGGCCGTTGGCCTGCCCGATGCCCTAAAAGGCGAGCGCATCAAGGCCTTTGTGGTCCTCCGGACGGGCTTTGCTCAAAGCCCCTCCCTGGCGGAGGAGATTGTGCAGCACGTGCGCCGGGAGCTGGGGCCGATTGCCGCACCGGCGGAGCTGGCTTTCCTGGACAAGCTGCCCAAGACCCGCAGCGGCAAGATTCTCCGCCGCCTTCTAAAGGCCAGGGAACTGGGGCGGGACCCAGGGGACCTGAGCACGCTGGAGGAGTAGCCCTAGAAGGGCCGCCAGAGTTCGCTTCTGGGGTCAGCCAGGGCCTCCAGCACGTTGAAGTGGTGGGCGTTGGGCACCCGCCAGACCCCGGGGCAGACCTCCGGCCAGGCCTGCTGCAGGAGCCGGCTTTGCCGCTGGAACTCGCTGGACTCGAGCTCCCCCACCCCCAGCACCAAAGGAACCCTCAGGGTAGGCCGCTTGTGGATGGGGCTGAGGGCCCGGGCGCTCTCGCGCGTGAGGCGCAGGTCGGTGTTGAAGGAGACCTGCAGAAGGGGTTCCAGGTCAAAAAGGCCGCTGATGGCTATACCCCCCGCGAAGGCCGCCTCGGGCACGCCGTACTCGGCCCAGGGGGTGGCGAAGAGCTCGGCGGTGAGGTGGCCCCCTGCGGAGTGGCCGCTCAGGAGTATGGGCAGGCCGCTCAGGCCGTAGCGCGGGGCCGCGCGGTAGAGCCAGGCCACCGCCCGGCGGCACTCCTCGACGATCTGGCCGATGCTGACCGCGGGGCAGAGGTCGTAGTTCAGCACCGCCAGGCTGACCCCGGCCTCCACCAGGGGCGGGGCCAGCCAGGAGAAGTCGTCCTTGTCGAAGGCCCGCCAGTAGCCGCCGTGGATGAAGACCAAAAGATAGCGGCTTTGGGGGGCGGGGAAGAGGTCGAGGGTCTCCTTCGGGCCCGGTCCGTAGGCCAGGCTGGGATGGTGGGGCAGGGCCGCGCGGGCGGCCTTGGCCTCCTCGGCCCAGCGCCGGAAGTAGCCGGCCGCATCCGGCACGGTGAGACGGGGGCTGTACTGCAGCTCGAGCCAGGAAGGGTTCTCCATCACCTCGGGGTCACCTCCACGCTCAGGTAGCGCCGCCAGAGTTCGGGCTGGGCCCTCAGGGCCGCTGAGCCTCCCTGCCAGACCACCCGGCCCCGCTCCAGGATGGTGTGCCAGTCGGCCAGGGCCAGGAGGCGCTCCAGATACTTGTCGATCACCAGGATGGTCTGGCCGTTCTGCCTGAGCAGTTCCAGCACCCGCCAGATTTCCTCGCGCAGCAAAGGGGCCAGGCCCTCGGTGGCCTCGTCCAGAATCAGGAGCCTGGGGTTGGTCATGAGGGCCCGCCCAATCGCCAGCATCTGCTGCTCGCCCCCTGAGAGCTGGTGGCCCAGGTTGTTGCGCCGCTCTTTTAGCCTGGGGAAAAGCTCGTAGATGCGCTCGAGGTTCCAGGGGGCCGGGCTTTTGCTGCGGTTGGCGGCGAAGGCGATGAGATTTTCCTCCACCGTGAGGTTGGGGAAGACCTGCCGCCCTTCGGGCACCAGGGCCACGCCCAGGCGGGCGATCTGCTCCGGGGCCAGGCCTCTGAGGCTCTGGCCAGCGAAGCGGATGCTGCCCCGCCAGGCCGGGACCAGGCCCAGGATCGAGCGCACCGTGGTGGTTTTGCCCATGCCGTTGCGGCCCAAAAGGGTGGCCACCTGGCCCTCCTCCAGGCGCAGGCTTACCCCGAAGAGCACCTGGCTTGGGCCGTAGAAGGCCTCCAGGCCTTCAAGCTCCAAAAGCGCGCCCATACCCCTCCACCTCGTCGCCCAGGTAGGCCCTGTGCACCTCGGGGTTGGCCCGGATCTCCTCCGGGGTGCCGGTGGCGATTACCTGGCCATAGACCAGCACCGAGATGCGCTTTGCCAGCCGAAAGACCGCCTGCATGTCGTGCTCCACCAGCAGAATGGTGAACTCCCGCGCCAAGCTTGCGATGAGCTCCACCATCCTCTCCGACTCCTCGAAGCCCATGCCCGCGGTGGGCTCGTCCAGTAGGAGGAGCTTGGGCCGGCTGGCCAGGGCCATGGCCACCTCGAGCGCCCGCTGCTCCCCATGGGAGAGTTTTCCCACCACCTCCTCAAACCGCTTCTCCAGGCCCACCCGCCGGGCTACCTCCAGGGCCTCCTCGGTGAGGGCCCGCTCCCGGCTTACCGGTTGGAAGAAGCGGAAGCTGCTCCCTGAGCGGGCCTGCACGGCCAGCTCGAGGTTGGTCCGCACCGTGTAGTTCCGAAACAGGTTGGTGATCTGGAAGGTGCGGGCCAGCCCCCGGTGGACCCGCTCGTGGGCGGGGGTGCGGGTGATCTCCTGCCCTTCGAAGAAAATCCGCCCCTGGCTGGGCCTGAGGGTGCCGCTGATCAGGTTGATCAGCGTGGTCTTGCCCGCCCCGTTGGGGCCGATCAGGGCGTGTACCTCGCCCGCCTCAACCCAGAGGCTGCACCCGTTCACCGCCAAAAGCCCGCCAAAGCGCTTGGTCAGGCCCTCTACCTCCAGCAGTCTCACCTTTCCCTCCGCCATAGCCCGGCCAGCCCTTTGGGGGCGAAGAACACGATAAGAAGGAGGATCAGCCCTACCCCAAGCTGCCAGTGGATGGTCAGGTCCTGCAGGACCTCCTCCACCAGAAGGAGCACCGCCGCCCCCAGCGCCCCGCCCCAGAACTGCCCCACCCCGCCCAGGATGACCATCATCATCAGGTGGCCCGACTGCTGCCAGGACAGGAGGTGGGGCGAGGCGTACTGGGTGTGGTGGGCCATCAGCACCCCGGCCAGGCCGGCCATCGCCCCGGCCAGCACGAAGGCGGTGAGCTGGAACCGGTACACCGGGTAGCCCAGCGCCAGCGCGCGCGACTCGTTTTCCCGGATGGCCTGGAGCACCCGCCCGAAGCGCGAGTGCACCAGCCGGTGAAGCAGGTACAGCGCTCCTGCCAGCACCCCCAGGGTCAGGTAGTACAGCGCGGTGTCGGTGAGCTCAAACAGGCCAAACTCGGGCCGCCGCGCCCTGAGGCCGTCCTCCCCCCCGTACTGCTTGAAGGAGACCACCAGGTAGTAGATCATCTGGGCGAAGGCCAGGGTGATCATGATGAAGTAGACCCCCCGCGTCCTGAGGCTGATGGCCCCGATAAAAAAGGCCAGCAGCGCGCTGAGGCCCACGGCCAGGGCCCAGATAAGCCAGCCCGAGGTCACGCCCTCGCGCACCAAGATGGCCGCGGTGTAGGCCCCCAGACCAAAATAGGCCGCGTGGCCGAAGCTCACCATTCCCCCGTAGCCCAGGATCAGGTTCAGGCTGCTCGCGGCCAGGGCGAATATCATAATCTTGGTCAGCAGGCCCTGGTAGAACTCGAGGCCTGCCGCGCTGGCGATGGGCGGGAAGGCCAGCAGCAGAAGAAGGACGATTACCCCTCCCACAAAGCCCCCTAGGTCCGCACCGGAAAGAGCCCTTGCGGCCGGAAGAAGAGCACCGCCGCCATGAGCAGGTAAATGAGAATGGAGGCCAGGGCCGGCCCCAGGTTGGAGGCCACCTCGGGCGGGGCCACCTGCGAGAGCAGAAGGGGCAGGAAGGCCCGCCCGGCGGTGTCCACCATCCCCACCAGCAGCGATCCCACCAGGGCCCCCTTGATTGAGCCGATTCCCCCAATCACAATCACCACGAAGGCCAGGATCAAAATGCTCTCGCCCATCCCAATCTGCACCGCCAGAATGGGCCCCAAGAAGGCCCCCGCAATGGCGCAGAGCCCCGCTCCCACCCCGAACAGCAGGGTGAAGAGGGGCCGTATGGGCACCCCCATGACCTGGGCCATCTCGCGGTTCGAGGCCCCGGCCCGCAGCCACATCCCCACCCGCGTGCGGTTAACCAGCCAGAAAAGCAGGAGGGCCACCAGGAGCCCCACCCCGATCAGGGTAAGGCGGTAGGCCGAGTAGCTGAAGCCCGGTAGGAGCTCGACGGGGCCCGAGAGCCCCTCGGGCGCTGAGAGCAGCAGGGGCTGGGAGCCCCATATCATCCGCACCCCTTCGTTGATGATGAGGATGAGGGCGAAGGTGGCCAGCACCTGCGAGAGGTGGTCGCGCCGGTATAGCTGGCGGAGGACGGTGAGCTCGAGGAGCATCCCTACGAGGGCGGTGCCCAGCACCGCCAGCAGCACGGCCAGCCAGAAGTTGCCCAGCAGACCCACAAAGGTAGCGGTCAGGTAGGCCCCGATCATGTACAGCGAGCCGTGGGCCAGATTGATCATGTCCATGATGCCGAAGACCAGCGTAAGCCCTGCGGCCAGCAGGAAAAGCATCAGGCCAAACTGGAGGCCGTTTAGAAGCTGCTCGGCGAAAAGCGAGGGCGGCATGGGGGGTCCTTACCTCAGCCTACACTTCTCCACGTAAGCGTCGCGGTGGTTGGTGAAGATGGTGCCCACCAACCGGTTCACGATCTCCCCGTTGGGCTGCTGCACAACCTGGCGCAGGTAGTAGTTCTGGATGGGGTAGCCGTTGGGGCTAAAGCGAACGAACCCCCGGGTGCTGTTGAACCCTGCCAGCATGGCCCGGCGCAGCTCGTCCTTCTTGCTCAGGTCTCCCCCCACGGCCCGGATGGCCGCGTCCAGCAAAAGCGCGGCGTCGTAGCCCTGGGCGGCATAGAGGGTGGGGGTGCGGCCATAGGCCCTGCGGAACTCCTCCACGAAGCGCTGGTTTACCGGGTTGTTGAGCTCCAGGGCCCACTGCGAGCTGTTGTAGATGCCCACCATGGGCCTGCCCACCGCCCGAATTACGTCCGCATCGGCGGAGAACCCCGGCAGGAAGAGGGGGATCTCGCGCATGAGCCCGGCCTCGGCGTACTGCTTGATGAAGTTGACCCCCATGGCCCCCGGCTCAAAGGCGTAGACCGCCTTGGGCCTTGCGGCGCGAATCTGGGCAATCTCGGCCGAGAAGTCGAGCTGGCCCAGGCGGTGGTAGACCTCGGCCACCACCCGGCCCTTGAAGAAGCGCTTGAAGCCGGTGAGGGCGTCCCGTCCGGCGGGGTAGTTGGGGGCAAGCAGGAAGACGTTCTCGAAGCGGCGGGTCTGGACGTACTGGCCCATGGCCTCGTGCAGGTTGTCGTTCTGCCACGCCACGTTCACAAAGTAGGGGTTGCACTGCTCCCCCGCGTACTCCGAAGGGCCGGCGTTGGGGCTTATGTAGAAGACCTTCTCCTCGAAGATGGCCTCACCCACCGCCAAAAGGACGTTGGAGAAGATGATGCCGGTGAGGAAGTCCACCCGGTCGCGCTTGAGCATCCGGTCCACCGCCTGGCGGGCCACGTCGGGGTTTTGCTGGTCGTCGGCTATGAGGACCTCCGCCGGCAGCCCCCCAAGCTGGTTGTTCTGGAGCCTTAGGGCCAGGTTGAAGCCGTCTCGCACGTCGATTCCCAAGGCAGCCCCGCCCCCGGAGAGGGTGCTGACGAAGCCAATCCTGACGGTGCGGGGCTGGGCCAGGCCCAGCGAGCCGCCGATGAGCAAAAGGGCTAGAAGCCAGGGTAGTTTTTTCATCTTGCCTCCTTTCACAGCAGGCGTGCGCCTGCCATAGCGCTGGGAAGAGCCCCCTTCCGCCGGGCAGGGGTTCGCGGGGCGACACGGAATGGCGGGCATCAGGTCACCTTGGCCCTTTCCTGGTAGCGGGGGTCTTGCCAAAGCCCCTGCTCCATGACCTGCCCAAGCCGCTCCACCGCCTCGTAGACCTCGGTGTAGCGCAGGTACAGCGGGGCAAAGCCGAAGCGGAGGATATCCGGTGCGCGGAAATCGCCCACCACCCCTTGGGCCGCCAGGGCCTGGATGATGGCGTAGCCCTGGGGGTGGCGGTAGGCCACCTGGCTGCCGCGCCGCTCAGGGGCCCGGGGGGTCGCCAGGCGGAAGCCGTAGCGGGCCTCCAGGGGTTCCATGAGGGCCATGAAGAGCTCGGTGAGCCTGAGGGACTTCTGCCGCACCAGCTCCATGTCCACCCCTTCGAAGACCCCAAGCGCCGCTTCCAGGGCGCTCAGGGAAAGAATGGGCGGGGTGCCCACCAGCATCCGCCGCACCCCTTCTGCCGGTAGGTAGAGGGGGCTGAAGGCGAAGGGTTCCTGGTGGCCCATCCAGCCGGTTAGAAAGGGTTTCAGGGCCGCCTGGTGCCGCCGGGCCACGAACAAAAAGGCCGGCGCCCCGGGCCCCCCGTTTAGGTACTTGTAGCCGCAGCCCACCGCGAAGTCCACCCCGCAGGCCCCCAGGTGCACCGGGAAGGCTCCTGTGCTGTGGGCCAGGTCCCACAGCACCAGGGCCCCTTTCTGGTGGGCCAGGCGGGTCAGGTGGGCCATGTCGTGGCGGTAGCCGGTGCGGTAGTCCACCTCGGTGAGCAGGAGCACTGCGGTGTCCTCGTCCAGGGCAGCCTCCAGCTCCTCCCGGGCCACCCGCCGCAGCTCGAATTGCCCGAGCAGCGCCCGCACCCCCTCGGCGATGTAGAGGTCGGTAGGGAAGTTATCCACCTCGGAGAGGATGACCCGCCGCTCGGGCCTAAGCCTTAGGGCGGCCAGGAGCAGCTTGAAGAGGTTGACCGAGGTGGAGTCGGCCACCAGCACCTCGTCCGCCCCGGCCCCCACCAGCCGGGCGATGCGAGCCCCCACCCGCTGGGGCAGGTCAATCCAGCCGTGCCGGTTCCAGCTTTGGATGAGGTCGCGGCCCCACTCCTCTTTGATCGTCCGCTCCAGGCGGGCCGCCACCGCCTTGGGCAGGGCCCCGAGCGAGTTGCCGTCGAGGTAGATCACCCCTTCAGGCAGCAAAAACTCCTCCCGCTTGTGCCGCAGGGGGTCGGTCTGGTCCAGGGTCCTTAGCTCTTCTGGACTCATGGCCTCACTCTGGGATGACGGCGGTGGCCTCGATCTCCACCTTGGCCTCTTCTTCCACGAGGGCGCTTACCTCCACCACGGTCATGGCCGGGTAGTGCCGGCCCATCAGCGCGCGGTAGGCCTCGCCCAGGGCCGGGAGTGAATTCAGGTACTCCTCCTTGCTGGTCACGAACCAGGTGAGGCGCACCAGGTGCTCGGGCCGGCCCCCGGCCTCGGCCAGGGTCTCCAGGATGTTCTTCAGGGCCTGGTGGGCCTGGGCCACGAAATCCTGGCTTTCGAAGCGGCCCTCGCGGTTCCAGCCCACCATGCCGGCCAGGAAGACCAGCCGCCCCCGGGCGGCGATGCCGTGGGCGTACCCCTTGGGCTGGGGCCAGCCCTTGGGTTGGAGGACCTGCAGGTGCTTGACGTGCTCCATACTCAGCCTTTCACCCCCTGGGCTTCCTGCCTCAGGATGTAGCGCTGCAGCTTGCCGGTGTGGGTGCGGGGCAGGCTCTCGCGGAACTCGATGGCCCGCGGGTACTTGTAGGGGGCCAGCCTCTGTTTTACGAACTCCTGCAGTTCCCGCACCAGCTCGCTCGAGGGCACCACCCCAGGCCTCGGCACCACGTAGGCCTTCACGATCTGGCCCCGCTCGGGGTCGGGGGCCCCCACCACCGCGCACTCAGCCACCGCAGGGTGGAGCAGGAGGGCCTCCTCCACCTCGGGCCCGGCGATGTTATAGCCCGCCGAGATTATCATATCGTCGGTGCGGGCCTGGTAGACGAAGTAGCCCCCCTCGTCCATCAAGTAGGCGTCCCCGGTGATGTTCCAGCCGTTTTGTACGTAGTTGCGCTGGCGCTCGTCGTCCAGGTAGCGGCAGCCGGTGGGGCCCTTGACGGCAAGCCGCCCCACCTGCCCGGGTGGAAGGGGCCGGCCCTCTTCGTCCAGCACGCGGGCCACGTACCCCGGTACCGGCCTGCCGGTGGCCCCGGGTTTGGCCTCCTCCTCAGTGTGGGAGATGAAGATGTGGAGCATCTCGGTGGCCCCAATGCCGTCTATGAGCTCGATGCCGCTGACCTCCTTCCACAGCCGCCGGGTGGCGGCGGGCAGGGGCTCGCCTGCGGACACGCACTTCCTGAGGGAGCTGAGGTCGGAGGCTTGGGCCTGGGCGGCCATGAGCCGGTAGGCGGTGGGGGAGGTGAAGACCACGCTGGCCTTGAAGCTGGGGATGGCCTCGAGCAGCATCTCCGGGCTTCCCCGCTCCAAAAGCACGCTTCGCGCCCCGATCCGCATGGGAAAGAGCACCAGGCCACCCAGTCCGTAGGTGAAGGCCAGCGGGGGACTGCCGATGAAGACGTCCTCCGGGTCGGCCCGCAGGATGTGCTTGCCGAAGGTGTCGCAGACCGCCAGCACATCGCGGTGGAAGTGCACGCAGCCCTTGGGCTTGCCGGTGGTGCCGGAGGTGAAGGCGATGAGGGCCGCGTCATCGCTGGCGGTTTTGAGGTTGGGGAAGGTGGCGGGCTTGCGCTCCATCAGGGCCTCCAGCCAGCCCCCTTCGCCCCAGTAGACCACCTGCTTCAGGCTGGGGCAGCCCTGGAGTGCGTTTTCCAGCTCCTCCCGGAGCCTTGCGTCGCACAGGGCGTGGGAGACCCGGGCTTTGTTGATGATCTCGCCCAGCTCCTTGGCCCTGAGGAGGGGCATGGTGGTCACGGCAACCCCCCCGGCCTTCATCACCGCGTACCAGGCGGCCACCAGCATGGGGTGGTTGGGGGCCCGCAGCAGCACCCGGTTGCCCGGGACCAGGCCCATCTCCTCCACCAGCACCCAGGCGATGCGGTTGGCCGTTTCCAAAAGCTCGCCGTAGCTCCAGCTAACCCCCGGGGCCAGCAGGCAGGGCCGGTCGGGGTGCTTTTCGGCCATCCTGTCCAGAAGCTCGGTGGCGCAGTTGAGCTGCTCGGGGTACTGCAGCTCTGGCAGGGTGAAGATGAGCTCGGGCCACTCCGACTTGGGCGGCAGGTGCTCGCGGACAAAGGTGTCCAGATGGGCGGTGTGTCCCATGATTCCCTCCTTTATCGGTGTCCGACCTCCTCCTGGTAGGCTTTGAGCAGCTCCCGTGCGATGATGAGCTGCTGCACCTCGCTGGCCCCTTCGTAGATGCGCAAGGCGCGAATCTCGCGGTACAGGGCCTCCACCACCTGGCCCCGCCGCACCCCAAGCCCGCCCCATAGCTGGACCGCGGCGTCGATCACCCGCTGGGCCTCCTCGGTGGCGGCCAGTTTGGCCATGGCCGCTTCCCTGGTAACCCGCCGGCCTCGGTCGCGCAGCCAGGCGGCGCGGTAGGTGAGGAGGGCGGCGGCGTCGATCCGGGTGGCCATCCCGGCCAGGGTGGCCTGGGTAAGCTGGAAGTCGGCCAGGCGCTGGCCGAAAAGCCTGCGCTGGGTGGTGCGGTGTAGGGCCTCGTCCAGCGCGCGCCTGGCGAAGCCCAAAGCTGCGGCGGCCACCGAGGTGCGGAAGACGTCCAGGGTCTGCATGGCGATCTTGAAGCCCTCCCCCTCCTGGCCCAGGCGCTGGCTTTGGGGGACTCTGCACCCGCGGAAGCGCAGGGTGGCCAGGGGGTGGGGGGCGATGACCTCGAGCCGCTCCACCACCTCCAGCCCCGGGGTTTTGGCCTCCACCACGAAGGCCGAGATGCCCCTGGGGCCCGTGCTCTCCGGCTGTCGGGCGAAGACCACGTAGAAGTCGGCGATTCCCCCGTTCGAGATCCAGGTCTTCTGCCCGTTCAGCACGTAAAACCCGTCCTCCCAGCGGGCCTCGGTGGTCAGGGCGCCCACGTCCGAGCCGGCCTCAGGTTCGGAGAGGGCGAAGGCGGGGATCCACTCCCCCCGCGCCACCGGGGGCAGGTAGCGGGCCTTCTGCGCCTCGCTGCCGTAGAGGCTGATGGCCCCGGAGCCCAGGCCCTGCAGGGCGAAGGCGAAGTCGGCCAGGCCCTGGTGGTAGGCCAGGGTCTCGCGGATGAGGCAGAGGGCCCGGGTATCGATTTGCTCGTGGGCCCCGCCGTACTGGAGGCCCCCCACCGCGTAGCGGGTCCAGCCCGCCTCGCCCAACGCCCCCACCAGCCAGCGGCACTGCTCGTCCAGGCTGGCCTCGGGTAGGTGCCTCAGGTGCTGCCGGGCCCAGGCCTCCACCGCCAGGGCCAGCTCCTGGTGGTGGGGCTCGAAAAAGGGCCATTCCAGATGCGCGTGCCTCATACCCCCTCAGTTGCCCTCGAACACCGGCTTTTGTTTGGCCACAAAGGCCTCGTAGGCCCGGCGAAAGTCCTGGGTGGCCATGCACAGGGCCTGGGCCTGGGCCTCGGCCTCCAGCGCTTCGTCCAGCCCCATGCTCCACTCCTGGTTGAGCATCCGCTTGGTCATGGCGTGGGCGAAGGTGGGGCCCTGGGCCAGCTCGAGGGCAAAGGCCTGCGCCTCCTCCAGCAGCCGCTCGGGCTCGCACAGCCGGTTGAAGAACCCCCACCGCAGGCCCTCCTCGCCGCTCATCACCCGGCCTGTGTAAAGGAGCTCGGCCGCCCGGCCCTGCCCTATAATCCGGGGCAGCATGGCGCAGGCCCCCATATCGCAGCCGGCCAGGCCCACCCGGCTGAAGAGGAAGGCGGTCCGGCTCCGGGCGGTGCCGAAGCGGAGGTCCGAGGCCATGGCCAGGATGGCCCCGGCCCCGGCACAGACCCCGTCCACCGCGCTCACGATGGGCTGGGGGCAGGCCCGCATGGCCCGGACCACATCCCCGGTCATGCGGGTAAAGGCCAGAATCTCGGGCATCGTCATCTCGGTCAGGGGGCCGATGATCTCGTAGACATCGCCCCCCGAGGAGAAGTTGCCCTGGGCCCCGGTGAGCACCACGGCCCGCACATCCGCAGCGTAGGGGAGGGAGCGGAAAAGGTCGCGCAGCTCGGCGTAGGTTTCGAAGGTGAGGGGGTTCTTCCGCTCAGGGCGGGATAGGGTGAGGGTGGCCACCCGGTCTTCCACCCGCCAGAGGAAGTGCTTGGCCGGGTAACCGGCCAGGCTTACGCTGCCGTCCACCCGCTTCATTGGACCTCCTTGCTGTTGAGGTGTCGCTTGAGCTTGCCCAAGAGGGCGTACAGGGTCTCCTTTTCCTCCGGGGAGAGGCCCTCGAAGAACTCGATAACCCAGCCCTCGTGCACCCGGGCCATCTCGCCAAAGGCCCGCCTCCCCTCTGGGGTGAGCTTGACGATGTAGGAGCGCCGGTCGTTGGGGTCCACCTCCCGCCGCACCAAACCCTCGGCCTCGAGCTGGTCGGTGATGCCGGTCACGTTGCCGGTGGTGACCATCATCCGCCGGGAAAGCTCGCCCATCCGGAGCCCCTCGGGGTGGCGCTCGAGCTGGGCCAGAAGGTCGAAACGGGGCAGGGTGGTGCGAAAGGCCTGGCGCAGGCGGCGGCGGATCTTCCCGGTTATCAGGTTGGTGCAGGTGAGCATCCGCAGCCAGAGCCTAATGGCCTGGTGGTGGTCTTCGGCTAAGCGGGTCTCGAGGTCCTTTTCCAGGGTTTTCACACCTCACCTCCGGCCACCGCAATGGCCTGGCCGCTCACGGCCCCCGAGCCGGGCAGGCAGAGCCAGAGCACCGCCTCGGCCACCTCCTCCGGGCGCACGAAGCGGTTTTGGGGGTTGCTCCGCGCTAAAGTGCCCCGGGCCTCGGCCACACTCCGCCCGGTTCTCTCGGCGATGCGGGCCAGGCTTTCCTCCAGCAAAGCGGTCTCGGTGTAGCCGGGGCAGACCGCATTCACGGTGATGTTCTTCTGGGCCAGCTCTATCGCCAGGGCGCGGGTCAGGCCCACCAGGCCGTGCTTGGCCGCGCAGTAGGCGGCCACATAGGGGTAGCCCTTGAGCCCGGCGGTGCTGGCGATGTTCACGATCCGCCCCCACCCCGCCGAAAGCATCCCCGGCAGGGCGGCCTGGGTGCAGAGGAAGGCCCCGGTCAGGTTCACCTCGAGCATCCGCTGCCACAGCTCCAGCTCGGTTTTGAGAAAGGGCTGGCTCTGCGCCTGGCCGGCGTTGTTGACCAGGATGTGCACCGGCCCCAAAGCGGCCTCGGCCCCCGCGAGGGCCCGCCGGACCTCCTCGGGCCGGGTCACATCGCAGACCTCTAGGTGCACGGTTCCTCCAAGTCTTTGGGCCTGCTCCGAGAGCGCGGCCCGGTTGCGCCCGAGCAGGGTGAGGCGGGCCCCTGCCTTGGCCAGCAGGGCCGCGATGGCCGCCCCAATGCCCCGGCTTGCGCCGGTGACCAGGGCGTGGCGGCCTTCCAGGGGTCTCATACGCTTCGCAATAGCTCCTCAACCCCTTGGGCTGCCCGGGCCAGGTTGCGCTCGAGCTGGGCCTTGCCCGCCAGGTAGGGCTTGGGCCAGGGGACCTCGCTATAGCCGAGCCGGGCGGCCTGGTTCAGCGTCCAGTGGGGGTCGGCCAGGTGGGGCCTGGCGATGGCGCACAGGTCGGCCCGTCCGGCGGCAATGATTGAGTTCACATGGTCGGCCTCGTAGATGGCCCCCACCGCCATCGTGGCGATGCCCACCTCGTTGCGGATGCGGTCGGCAAAGGGGGTCTGGTACATCCGCCCGTAGATGGGCCGGGCCTGGCGGGTGGTCTGGCCGGAGGAGACGTCGATCAGGTCACAACCCGCCTCCTTGAACAGCCGGGCAATCTCGACCGCGTCGTCCGGGGTGTTGCCCCCGGGGGCCCAGTCGTGGGCCGAGATGCGCACCGACATGGGCAGGTGTGAGGGCCAGACCGCGCGCAGGGCCCGGAAGACCTCCAAGGGGTAGCGGCAGCGGTTCTCCAGCGAGCCCCCGTACTCATCGGTGCGGTGGTTGGTGAGAGGGCAGATGAAGGCCGAGAGCAGGTATCCGTGGGCGCAGTGCAGCTCGAGCCAGTCAAAGCCCGCCTCTATGCCCCACAGCGCCGCCTGCACGAACTCGGCCTTGACCCGCTCCATATCCTCCCGCGTCATGGCCCGGGGCACCTGGTTGCGGGGGCCGTAGGGGATGGGGGAGGGGGCGAGGAGGGGCCAGTTGCCCTCCGGCAGGGGCTCGTCCTGGGCCTCCCAGCCCACCTGGGTCGAGCCCTTGGGCCCGGCATGGCCGAGCTGGAGCCCGATTTTGGCGTCGGTGTACCGGTGCACGAAGTCCACGATGCGCTTATACGCGAGCATGTGGGCCTCGCTGTACAGCCCTGCGCAACCAGGGGTGATGCGCCCGTCCGGCGAGGGGGCGGTCATCTCGGTGAACACAAGCGCGGCCCCTCCCAGGGCCCTGGCCCCCAGGTGCACCAGGTGGAAGTCGTTCACCAGCCCGTCCCTGGCCGAGTACATGGCCATGGGCGAGACCACCACCCGGTTCTTGAGCTCCAGCCCCCGCAGCCGGAAGGGGAGGAACATGGGCGGGATGGGCTTTCTGGGCAGGCCGGCCCGCTCGGCCAGCCAGGCCTCGTACCCTTCCAGGTACCTCCGGTCCCGCAGCCTCAGGTTCTCGTGCGAGACCCGCTGGGAGCGGGTGAGCAGGCTGTAGGCGAACTGAGGGGCTTCAAAGTGGCTGTAGCGCTCCACGTTTTCGAACCACTCGGTGGAGTTGCGCGCAGCATTCTGTAGCCTGAGCACCTCCACCTGCCGGGCTTTTTGGTAGGCCTCCAGCACCGCTTCCAGATGGGCTCGGGTATCGCCGAGGCGGGCGAAGGTGCGCGCCAGCTCGATGGCGTCCTCCATGGCCAGCTTGGTCCCGCTGCCCACGGAGAAGTGGGCGCTGTGGGCGGCATCGCCCATGAGCACCACCGGCACCCTGCCCCAGTGCACCCAGTTCTGGCAGACCACCCGGGGGAATTTGATCCAGATGGCCGAGCCCCGCAGGTGCCGGGCGTTAGAGATCAGCCTGTGCCCTCCCAGGTACCTGGCGAAGACCCGTTCGCAGAAAGCGATGCCCTCCTCCTGGCCCATCCGGTCCAGCCCGGCTTTCAGCCAGACCGTCTCCGGGGTCTCCACGATGAAGGTGGAGGTCTCGGGGTCGAACTGGTAGGCGTGGGCCTGGAACCAGCCCCACTCGGTCTTTTCGAAGGCAAAGGTGAAGGCCGGGAAGCGCTGGTGGGTGCCGAGCCAGACGAAGCGGCACTTGCGCACCTCGATGTCGGGCTGGTAGCTCTGCGCGTACTTTTTGCGGATGCGGCTGTGAATGCCGTCGGCGGCGATGACCAGGTCGGCCCGGTAGGCCTGGGCCACCGCCTCGTCGTCGGTGACCTCGGTCTGGAAGACCAGGTTCACCCCTAGCTCCAGGCAGCGGTCTTGCAGGATGTTGAGGAGCTTTTTGCGTCCAATCCCTACAAAGCCATGCCCCCCTGAGCGGATCACCTGGCCCTTGAAGTGCACCTCAATGGCGTCCCAGTGGTAGAAGGCCCGGCGGATCTCCTGGTAGGTGGGGGGGTCGGCCTTCTCCAGGTTGCCCAGGGTTTGCTCCGAGAAGACCACCCCCCAGCCAAAGGTATCGTCCGGACGGTTGCGTTCCAGGACGGTGATCTCGTGGGCGGGGTTTTGCTTCTTCATCAAAAGGGCAAAGTAAAGCCCCGCTGGTCCGCCGCCGATACAGACAATTCGCACCCTACCTCCTCGCCATTTCTACGTGGCCTCTTACTTTTAAAATATTTAGGTCTTAAATTTCTGACCAGACCTTGAATCACAATCGCGGCCACCGCCTATGGGCTGGGGTAGACTGGGCGCATGCGCATCCGTCCAGGTGACCCTTTGCCCGAGGCCACGGTCTACACCCAGGAGGCTCTTCCCCAGCGGCTTCCGGAGCTCTTGGCAGGCAGGCCGGGTGTTCTTCTGTTTTTTCCTGCGGCCCACACCCGGGTTTGCGAGAAGGAGCTCTGCACGGTGCGCGACGGGCTTGCGGCCTACAACCAGCTCGGGGCGCAGGTCTACGCCATAAGCGTGGACACCCCCTGGACCCTGGCCGCCTACGCCCGCTCCCTGGGCCTTTCCTTCCCCCTCCTCTCGGACTACAACCGCGAGGCCACCCGGGCCTTTGGCCTGGAGATCAGCCTGAAGGGGCTGCCTGGCTTCGCCCAGCGGGCCGCCTACGTGGTGACCCCGGAAGGGCGGGTGGCCTGGGCCTGGGTGGCCGAGGTGCCGGCCCAGGAGCCCCCTTACGAGGAGCTCCTTTCGGCCCTCAGAGCAGTTCAAGCTGGGGCCAGCCCCTAAGGAGCTCCTCCTCGCTCAAAGCCTCGCCCTCAGCCTCAGGCGTCCAGGCCACGTAGGCAGCCAGAAGGGTGGTGGGGCTGGAGGTGGCGAAGGCCAGCAGGGCGGCCCGGGCCCCTTCCCGGCGCAGCGGCAGAGCGACGGGGGGCAGCGCTCCTCTGACCGCCAGGATCAGGGTTACCACCAGGTAGCGCCCCCCCGGTTCGCTCTGGGGGACGTAATCGGGTTCGCGCTCCACCCGGCCCTCGAAGTGTCGGTAGGTCTCCACGAACTCCCCCCGGGTCTCGCTCATCCAGGCGTCGAAGCGGCCCTCGGCCTGCTCGAGCCCCCCCCGCCAGACCTCGTACTGGCCGTAGCGCCACCCCGCAGCCTCGCGCAGAAGCAGCACAACAGCATTGTCGATCAGATCGGCCAGGCCGCGCGAGCTTTCGGTGTCGGCCCCTTCTGCCAACCGGCGGAGGCTCCTTTGCAGCCTGGGGCTGTGGAGCATGGCCAGGCGCAGCCTGCCCACAGTGGCCTCTTCAGGAAGGCTGCCAGCCTGCCTCAGCCCCCGCACCATGGCGAAGCCCACCAGCACGATGCCTCCGATGAGCAAAAGCGCCAGCAGGTCGAAGCCCGCGCTGCCTCCAGGGCCGGGGACCACGTAGACCGAGGGGCGCGGTGCGGGGTAGCTGGGGGTGGGCAGGGGGAAGGAGGGGGCAGGGGAGGGGTTGACCCGAGGAATGCTGGGGCTCGAGCGGGGGGCGGAGAAGCCGCCCCTTCCCCCCACGCCCCCTCCACTTCGCTGGGCCCAGGCCAGCGCCCCTCCCAGCAGCAAAAGCGAAAGCAGGACCCTTACCAGCAGGCGCATCCCCCCCAGCATACCGCCGGGGCCGCCCTTCCACCATTTCTGCTAAAAATGCAATCACTAAACTTGACAAAACCATACTCATGGCAGTACCTTGCAGGCGGGGGTGAGAAGCCCTAAAGTGGTATTCTCTCCCGATGGCTGAGGTGCCTGCATGAACGAGAAACCGACCAGCTCTTCGCTCCCTTCCACCCTTCCGGTCTGCCCGGTGCGCGGCTCGGTGCTCTACCCCACCATGGTCATGCCCATCGACGCAGGGCGGCCGATCTCCATCCGGGCCATCGAGGCGGCCCTGGTGGGCGAGCGGGTCATCCTCATCGTGAGCCAGCGGGACAAGGAGGTAGAAGAGCCCGGCCCTGCCGACCTTTTCGAGGTGGGCACGGCCTGCAACATCCTGCGCATGCGCAAGAACCCGGATGGCTCGGTGCAGATGCTGGTGCAGGCCTTTGCCCGGGTGCGGGTTCTGCAATACCGCCAGGCCGAGGGCTACCTGGAGGCCCAGGTGGAGCGCCTGGCCGAGGTGGTGGGCAAGGAAACCGAGCTCAAGGCCCTCTACCGCGAGGTGAAGGAGCGCTTCGAGAACCTCCTGCGCGAGGGCAAGCCCCTTACGCCCGAGGTGGCCCAGGCCATCCTGAACCTGGAAGACCCCGCCCAGCTCGCCGACTACATCGCCTTTCACCTCGACTTCAAGCTCGAGGACAAGCAGCAAATCCTGGCCCAGCCCTCGGTTACCGAGCGCCTGAAACGGGTCGCCATCCTGATTGATGCCGAGCTCGATCTCATCGAGACCCAGCGGCGTATCCAGCAGCAGGTGCGCGAGGAGATCGACAAAAACCAGCGCGAGTTCTACCTGCGCGAGCAGATGAAGGCCATCCAGCGCGAGCTGCATGGGGAAGAGGGGGAGCTCGAGCTCGAGGAATTCCGGAGGAAGATCGAGGCTCTGAACCTGCCCGAGGCGGTACAGGGCGAGGTGGAGCGGGAGCTCTCGCGCTTTGCCCGCATGCACCCTGACTCGGCCGAGGCCAGCGTGGTGCGCACCTACCTGGACTGGATCGTGAACCTCCCCTGGAACACCCGCACCGAGGACCGCATCGACCTGGAGGAGGCCCGGCGCATCCTGGACGAGGACCACTACGGCCTGGAGAAGGTCAAGGACCGGGTGCTCGAGTACCTGGCGGTGCGCAAACTCAAGCAGGAGCGCCAAAGGAAAGGCGAGATACCCCCAGAGGAGGCCGCCAAGGGGCCCATCCTGCTCTTCGTGGGGCCGCCAGGGGTGGGCAAGACCTCGATTGCCAAGTCCATCGCCAAGAGCCTGGGCCGCAAGTACCACCGCATCTCTTTGGGCGGGGCCCGCGACGAGTCCGACATCCGGGGCCACCGGCGCACCTACATCGGGGCCATGCCGGGCCGCATCATCCAGGGCATGCGCCAGGCCGGCAGCAAGAACCCGGTCATTTTGCTGGACGAGGTGGACAAGCTCGGGGTCTCGTACCAGGGCGACCCCGCCGCGGCCTTGCTCGAGCTTCTAGACCCGGCGCAAAACAAGGAGTTCACCGACCACTACCTGGGGGTGCCCTTCGACATGAGCGAGGTGCTCTTTATCTGCACCGCCAACTTCCCCGAGCACATCCCAGCCCCCCTCCTCGACCGCATGGAGCTCATTGAGTTCACCAGCTACATCGAGCAGGAGAAGCTCGAGATTGCCAAGCGCTACCTACTGCCTCGCCAGCTTTACGAAAACGGCCTCAAGGAAAGCCAGGTGCACCTGACCGAGGCCGCCCTTGTGCGCCTCATCACCCACTACACCCGCGAGGCCGGGGTGCGCAACCTGGAGCGCGAGATCGGGGCCCTTTTGCGCAAGTCGGCCCGCAGCATCCTGGAGGGGGGCCGGAAGCGGGTGCGCATCACCGAGGCGGATCTGGAGAAGTACCTGGGCCCGCCGCGCTACCAGCCTGAGTCCGAGGCCCGCGAGCCCCAGGTGGGGGTGGCGACCGGGATGTTCTACACCCCTGTGGGGGGGGATATCCTCTTTGTGGAGGTGGCCCTGATGCCGGGCAAGGGCAACCTGATCCTCACCGGGCAGCTCGGCGAGGTGATGAAGGAGTCGGCCCGGGCCGCGCTCTCCTATGCCAAAAAGAACGCCAGCCGGTTTGGTATCCCGCTGGAGCGGTTCGAAAAATCGGACATGCACATCCACGTACCCGCTGGAGCGGTGCCGAAGGAGGGTCCCTCGGCGGGGGTGGCGATTACCGCGGCTTTGGTCTCGGCCCTGGCCGAGGTGCCGGTGCGCAACGATGTGGCCATGACCGGGGAAATTACCCTCACCGGTCGGGTGCTGCCGATTGGGGGGGTGCGGGAGAAGGTGCTGGGGGCACGGCGGGCAGGCATTCGCGAGGTCATCCTGCCCCAGCGCAACCAGCCCGACCTGGCCGATATACCCCCCTATTTACGCCAGAACCTGAAATTCCACTTCGCCGAGCACCTGGACCAGGTGCTGGACTGGGCCCTGCTGGGTGGATTGGCTGCCCTCACCGCCAGGGCCAAGCCTTCGGTCAAGGGACGGCGGGCCAGGGTACAGCCCGCTGCCCGGGCCTAAAAGAGCCGCCCGCCTTGCTTTTGAGCCTGCCTGGCCCGAATATACTGGGAGCATCGAGGGGCGACTGGGGTAACGCAGGAGGGGGGTATGGGTCGGTTTTCCCTGGATGAGCAGCCAAACTCTTTCTTGGTCTCCGCGGGTGGGGGGCAGGTCAAGCTTTTCAGCGGCAACGCCAACCGTCCTTTGGCTGAGGCCATCGCCCGGGCGCTGGGCGTGCGGTTGGGGGAGGCGGTGGTGGAGCGCTTCCCCGATGGGGAGGTACGGGTGCGCCTTTTGGAGAGCATCCGGGGCGATGATGTCTACCTAATCCAGCCCACCGCCCCCCCGGTCAACGACAACCTGATGGAACTGCTGGTCCTGGCCGACGCGGCGCGCCGCAGCAGCGCGGGGCGCATCAACGCGGTAATCCCCTACTTTGGCTACGCCCGTCAGGACAAGCAGACCCAGGGTCGCGAGCCCATAACCGCCCGGCTGGTGGCAGGGCTCCTGGAGTACGTGGGCATCCACCGGGTGATCACCGTGGACCTGCACGCCCCCCAGATTCAGGGGTTTTTTTATCAGCCGGTGGACGAGCTTTCGGCGGTGCGCCTGTTTGCCGAGTACCTGGAGAAGCAAAACCTCACCGAGAACGCGGTGGTGGTCTCGCCCGACTCGGGAAGGGCCGAGCAGGCCCGGAGGCTTTCCGAGCGACTGAACCTGCCCCTGGCCATCCTGGCCAAGCGCCGCACCGGCCCCCACGAGACCCAGGTGAGCTATGTGATTGGGGACGTGGCCGGCAAACGTCCCCTAATCATTGATGACATCATCTCCACCGGCGGCACCATAAGGCGGGGTGTGGAGGCGTTGGTGGCCGCGGGGGCCATCCCGGAGGTCATCGTGATGGCCTCGCACGCGGTGCTGGTGGGCAACGCCCGTGAGAACCTGGCCCACCCGGCCATCCGCGAGGTGGTCTTCACCGATACCATCGCGCTTAGCCCGGCGCTGGGCTACACCATCCTGCCCACCGCGCCCCTTTTAGCCCAGGCCATAAAGCGGGTGCACACCAACCAGTCGGTGAGCGTGCTGATTTAAGGGCCCCTAGTCATATCCAGCATCCCCTGACCACGGGCCTCCAGAGGAGCCTCTGCCAGCCCTTCGGGGTTGGTGAGGTTGGCCAGCAGGGTAAGCTCGAGGGCCTCCGGGGTGAGGGGGGTGAACACGCTGGCCTGCTGCACGATGGCCCCCGCGCCGGCCACCAGGGGGGCGGCGCTGCTGGCTATCCAAGCCAGCCCCTTCCGCCCGATTTTCTTCGCCGCGGCAGGCAACAGCGGACGCAACGTGGATGAACAGGACTGCTTCGTCATCTGCTGGGAATGAGGATCTCTGGGTTCCCTGCGAGTGCTGGGGATGATCTGCGTGGGTGCTCTGGCGCGTGGGCAGCACCGGCTTCGGCACCGGCCTGACTGCCAGCCGCACCTTCAACACGCCGGGCAGCTACACCATCAGCGTGCAGGCCACCGACGATGCCCCGGCCCCCCACACCCTCTCCGGCACCGATACCCGCACCCTGACCGTGGTGAACTGCACCAACAACCCCCCCACGGCCAGCATCACCAACCCCCCCAGCGATCTGGACGTTGACTTCAACGGCACCGATGAAAACGGGTGGTACTACCAGCTCACCCTGCAGGCCAGCGCCTCCGACCCCGACGGCAACCCCCTGACCCTGCAGTGGTTCACCAACCGCGGCGACGTGCAACCCGGCCCCCCCGCCAGCGGCGACTAGCTGCTGGGCACCGGCAGCTCGGTGACGGTGAGGTTGTATACCGTTTGCAACAGGGTCGATCGCACCATCACCCTGCGGGTCTCCGATGGGGTTAATACCATCATCCGCACCCGCCAAGTTCGGGTCAATGTTCTGTGCTAATTGAGACTTCCCGAAAGATACGCCAATTCTTGTCAACGAGGGCCTCTATGGGCCCTCGTTCTTGATGAAGAGCGCTGGCCATCACCGCGCGTACACTAATTCCAACGGCCATGAAGGTTCGCCTGCTCCTGTTGGGGAGCCCCGAGCTCTGGCTGGGGGGTGAGCGGCTGCACCTGCCCACCCGCAAGCTGCTGGGGCTTTTGGCCTATCTGGCCCTGGAAGGCCCCACCCCCCGCAGCACCCTGGCCGCTTTGTTCTGGGAGGCCGAGGAAGAGCGGGCCAGGGCCAACCTGCGCAACGAGTTGTACCGCCTTAAGAAGACCCCGCTGGCCGAGGTGGTGCGGGAAGACCAGGGGGTGCTCTGCCTGGATAACCTCGAGACCGACGCCGCCCAGTTTGAGCGGCTCCGGCAGGCCGGGCAGTACGCCGAGGCCAAGCGCCTGTACCGGGGGCCTTTGCTCTCGGGCCTCGAGCTCGCCGAGGCTCCGGCCTTCGAGGACTGGCTGGGGCTGGCGCGGGCCCGTTGGGAAGAACGCTACAACGGCGCCTTGCTGGGCCTGGCCCGGCAACAAAAGGCCGCAGGGCAGCCAAACGAGGCCCTTCTGAGCTATCAGGAACTTTTGGCCCGCGACCCCTTGCAGGAGGAGGTCTGGCGCGAGTGCATGGTGCTCTTAGCCGAGGTGGGCCAGGCGGCCCGGGCGCTGGAACAGTACCATCGCTACGCGGCTTTTCTGGAGCGGGAGCTGGGCCTGGCCCCCAGCCGAGAGACCCGGCTGCTGGCCGAGGGCCTGCGCACAGGTCGAACCACGCGCCCGTCCTCCGGGCTCAGCCGCCCTCCCCTGGTGGGCCGTGGCCCCGAGTGGGAACGGCTTCAGCGGGCCTGGCGGGAAGGAAAGCGGATTCTGGTGGAGGGCGAGCCGGGGGTGGGCAAGACCCGGCTGTTGCAGGAGTTCATCGCCGCGCAGGGGGTCGCTTCTGGGCTGATGCAGGGGCGGCCCGGCGATGCCGGGGTGCCCTACGCCAGCGCGACCCGGTGGCTCGAGCGGGCCCTGGCCCAGGTATCGCCCGGCGGGCTCCCCCCTTGGGTGCGCCGGGAACTGGCCCGTTTGCTCCCCGACCTGGACGAAAGCCCGCCCCCCTTGCAGGGCGAGGAAGACCGCCTGCGCTTATACAAGGCCATTCTGACCCTGCTCCAAGCGTGGCAGCAGGCCCACAGACTCGCGCTGGGGGCCGACGATGTGCAGTTCGTGGACGGGGCCAGCCTCGAGCTTTTGGACTACATACTGGCCGAGCTTCCGGGCACCCCCTTCCTGCTGGCCTACCGGGCGGACGAACTCTCGGCCCGAGGGCAAGCCCTGGTGCAGCACCTGCGGGCCTCCGGGGAGGCGCTGGGGCTGGCGCTGGCGCCCCTCGGGATGGCAGGCCTGGAGGAGATGCTCGGGGCCCTGCCCCTGCCCCCCGCAACCCGTCGGCTGGCCCGGCCTCTGCACCGGCTGACCGGGGGCAACCCGCTCTTCGTGCTGGAAACCCTGCGCAGCCTGGAGGAACAGGGGCGGCTGGAGCTGAGCGAGACCGACTTTGAGGCGGTCTGGCCCAGGCTGCCCCGCTCCGGGCGGGTGCAGGCCATCCTCCAGCAACGCCTGGGGCGGCTTGCGCCGGACGCCCTGGAACTGCTCCGGCTGGCCGCCCTGGCCGGCGAACGCTATACCCCCCGGCTGGCCGCTCAGGCATTGCAAAAAAGCCCCCTGAGCATTGCGGAGAATGGCGATTTGCTCGAGCAAGCCGGCCTCCTAAAGGGTGGACGCTTCGCCCACGACCTGCTGCTGGAAGCCACCCAGGCGCTCATGCCCCCGGCCACCCGGCGTTACCTGCATGGGCGGCTGCTCGGGGCCCTGAGCGCCCAGGACGAGCCCGTCCCCGCTGCCGTCCTGCTGGAACATGCCATTGGGGCCGGGGAACCCCAGGCCACGTTGCGTTTGAGCCAACAGGCCGCCCAGGAGGCCCGCAAGCTGGCGGCCTGGCCCCAGGCCCTGGCCCACCTCGAGCGGGCTTTGGGCCTGCTCCACTACGACCCTGCCCTCGAGGCCCAGCTTCGCCTCGAGCTCGAGGAAATCTACTACCAAATGGCCGACCCCCAGGCCCAACAGGCCGAACTGGCCCGCCTGGAGGCCCTGGCCCGGCCCGAGCTGGCCTCGGAACTGGCCTACCGCAAAGGGCGGCTGGCGCGGGTGCTGGGCGACTTTGAACAGGCCGCCCACTGGCTGCGCCAAAGCCAGAACCAGGCCGCCCGGCTGGAGCTGGTGTACGCCCTGGAGCACCTGGGCATCGTCGAGGGGGCCCGCGAGGCCGCCCTGGCGGTCTTGCAGCAACCCGAGTCGCCGGAAAACGCCTTCCGCGCCGCTTTGCTGCTGGCCGAGCTGGCCCTCGAGCAGGCCCAGCCCGAGCAGGCCTTGCACTGGTACGACCGGGCCGAGCCCTACACCCAGGGCGCGCCCGTTCACCGGGTGCGCTTTCTGCGCTCCAAGGCCCGCTTTCTTTACCACAGCGGCCATGCGGAGGGGAGCATTGCCCTGGGTCAGGAGGGGCTGGCCCTCGCGCGGGAGCTGCACCTCCAGGGCGATGAGGTGGTCCTGTTGCACAACCTGGCGGTGGCCCTGCACACCGCCCGCCACACCCAGGAGGCCCTAGAGCGTTTTGCGCAGACCCAGGCCCTGGCCCGTAAGCTGGGCATGGAGTTCATCTGGCAAAGCGCCCAGACCCACCTGGCCCTGATCGAGATTGGCCTGGGCGCGTTTGAGCCGGCGCTCGAGCGCCTACAAGCCCCCAGCCCCTACGCCCATCACCACCGGGCCATGCTGCGGGCCTTGGCGCTGGTACACCTGGGCCGGTTGGAGGAGGCCCGCGAGCAGATTGCCTTTGCCCTGCCCGGCCTGGGGGCCCATGCCTGGCAGGCCCGCGAGGCCCGGTATGTGGCGGCTTTGGTGGAGACCCGCGCCAACCAACCCCACGAAAGCGAGCGCTGGCTCTGCGAAACCCTGCAAAGCCCGGAGCCTACCCTGCTGGAACTTTGCCAGAGTTTGCGGGCCTTCAACCTCTTGCAGCAGGGCCGGCTTCAAGAAGCGCTGGAAGCCTCGAGCCCGGCCTATGCCCGCCTGCACTGCCTCAAGGCCGACCTGCCCATCCAGCAGGTGGCCTGGGTGCAGGCCCAAATTCTGCACCGGCTGGGCCGACCAGAGGCCGCCCAGGAAGCCCTGTAACAAGCCGGGAGGCTGCTCCTGGAGGCCCTGGCCCAGCTCCCTAAAGCCCAGCAGGCCCGCTACCTGGAGGCCTTCGCCTACAACCGGGGCATCCGGGAAGCCTTGCAGGGCCGCTGGCCCGAGGCCCCGCTGCTCTTGTAGCCCTGTCCCACCTTGTGACGCTCTTGCGACACCGCCTTCGGCATCCTTGCCCCAGGGAGGTGAGAAGGTGTCCCCACTTAGGCAAACCTACCTGCTTAGGCTTTCCCGGGACGAGGAAGGGCAGTTGCGTATTGAGCTGCAGTCCACCGACCAGAGCCCGCCGCACTACTTTGCCAGCCTCAAGGAACTGTATAGGCACCTAGAAGCGGCCTTTCGACCCGAAATGGCCGCCAAACAGGACTCGAGCTACCAGCCATGAAAAGTGGCTATCTGCGCTCGACGAGTAAAGGAGACCCCATGAAAAAGATGCTGCTTCTGGCCGTTGCAACCCTGCTCGCTTTAGCCCTGGCCCAGGCCGCCCAGAAAACCTACCGCCTGCTCATCAACGGCCAGGCCGCCGGCGCCCCGGCCATCGTGGTGGGCGGCAAGACCTACGTGCCGCTGGATGCGCTGAGGGCCGCCGGGGTGGGGGTCAGCCTCTCCGGCGCCACCCTGAGCCTAACCCTACCCAGCACGCCGGTGGCCCAGGGCGGGGCCAACCAGATTGCCGCACTGGAGGGCTGTATGAACGAGTGGCTCTTCAACGGCATCTGGCGCTTCCGGGTGCTCAGCCTGGAGCCGCTGCCTGCGGAGGGCCGTCGGGGCTGGAAGGCCATGCTCGAGCTGCGCAACGGCACCACCGCCAACGGCGCGGCCCTGGCAAGCACCGGTTGGCAGGGCCTCAAGCTGGTGCTCGATAACGGCAACACCATAGAGTCGCGGTATGTCGAGATGCGCGACAAACCCTTTGCCCAGGGCACCGGCATGGTGCAGGAGGCCCTCTTCTACTCCAACGAAACCGAGCGCACCCCCACCAAGCTATTGCTGCTTTTGGATGCCAACAAGATGCTCACCTCGCTCAAGATCCGCTACACGGTACCGGACCCCAGCTTCCGGGTGCGGCTCGACTGCCGCAAATAGGAGACCCATGAAGTATCCCTGGCTCTACCTGGCAGTCGCGGCCTTCCTGACCGCCTGTCCGCAGAACCCACCCCCGCCCACCCTGGGCAGACCGGGCGATTTTACCGCCACGGTGGGCTCGAGCACCTCCATCGGCCTGCGCTGGCTGAAGGTTGAGGGCGCTGCCGCTTACCAGCTTGAACGCAAGGTGGGCAGCGGCAGCTTCAGCCCGCTCGTAAGCATCCCCCACGAGATGGGCGGCCCTCTGGTACAGAGCCACACCGACAGCGGCCTCACCCCCGGCACCCGCTACACCTACCGCATCCGGGCGGTGAACGCCGGCCTCCAGAGCGAATGGAGCACCTCCGCCGAGGTGGAAACCCCCGCGGCGGCTTCCACAAGGTACCGGGTATCGGGTTACTGGCTGGGCGCCAGCGACCCCAACCTGTACCTCGTCACCGATACAGGTGTGGTCTTCAGTTCGGCCACCGTCACCGTCAACGGCACCCCACTCACCTACCGCAACCCGCCCGGTTCCTACTACGCGCCCAGCCTTCCCGGCGCCACGGCGGGCACCGTGCTCAACCTGAACATCACCGTGCCGGAGGGTACCATCACCGCCTCGGCGGCCATTCCCCAGGCCCCCAGCCTCACCGCCCCCGCTGCCGACGCGCGCATCACGGAAAACCGGCCCCTTACCGTCACCTGGAATTACACCGGCCCCGACCCCGACCGCTTCTACCTCCACCTGCTGGGCGACGGCCCGCTTAACTACGTGGCCGCCAATATCTCCGGTGCAGAGCGCAGCTTTACCATCCCAGCCGACCAGGTGGTAGTTCCTGCTGGCGGCAGGGCCTCTTTGTTCCTGTACGCCGTCAACGACGGCAAGGCCAGCTTCAGCGGGCCGGTGCTGCCCACCTCGGCGATGGGGGTGGCGGCCAGCACCAGCGTTATCTTCGATATCGTTCCTGCGCCCCCAGGGCTTCCCGCTGGCGCAGGGCCTCGTAGAGCACCAGCGCTGCCGTGACCGCCACGTTGAGGCTGTCGGCCTGGCCCCGCATGGGCACCCGCACGCACAACGCGGCCCGCTCCAGCCAGCCAGGGCCGAGCCCCTCGTGCTCCGGGCCCAGGGCCAGGGCCACCGGGCCTTTTAGGTCCGCTTCCCAGTAGGTTTTTCCGGCCTGGGGGGAGGTGGCCACCAGGGGAATCCGCTGCTGCGCCAGCCAGGCCCAGACGGCAGTCTCCTCCGCTGTGAAGGTGGGCAGGGAGAACACCGCGCCGGTGGAGTTGTGGATGACCTGGGGGCTGTAGGGGTCCACCCCGCCCACCACCAGCGCTGCGTGGGCCCCGGCGGCGTCGGCCGAGCGCAGCAGGGCCCCCAGGTTGCCGGGCTTCTCCAGCCCCACCGCCACCACCACCAGGGCCGCCGGAGGCGGGGTGAAGGCTTCCAGAAGGCGCTGGGGGCGGCGGGCCACCGCGATAAGCCCCGCGGGGTTTTCCCGGCTGCTCAGCTTTTTGAGCACCGCCTCTGAAACCTCGGTGCACAAAAGCCGCTGGGCCAGACGGCTCTCCTCAGGGGTTAGCCTCTTGCCGCAGTAGGCCTCCACCACCTCCACCCCCCCAGCCAGGGCCCGCCCCAGCTCCCGCGCCCCCTCGATCAGGAAGAGCCCGCTCTCCTCCCGGGCCCGCCGCTCTTTGAGCCGGGCCAGGGCCTTGACGCGGGGATTGGTGGGGGAGGTGATCCTCAGTTCTGCGCCTCCCGCACCTGCCGTTTGATGCGCGTGAGCACGGCCTGCAGCCCCCTCAGGCGCAGCGGGGTGATGATCTCCTCGAGCCTGGCCAGGGTGTAGAAGTCCTCCGGCACCGCCAGCACCGCCTCCGGGCTCTCGCCCTCCAGCCCTTCGGCCAGCAGGCCGGCGAAGGCCCGCACGGTGGGGGCCTCCTTGGGGGCATCGAAGTAGAGGTGCACCCGCTGGTCCTTTATCTCCGCGTGGACGAAGAAGGGGGTGGTGCACTCGTGGACCTGTTCCAGCCTGCCCTGCATGCCCTCGGGCAGAGGGGGCATCTTGCGGGCAAACTCCAGCAAAAGCTCGATTTTCAAGGCCTTGGGCGCGCTTCCTAGGGTCTGCAGCGCGCTCTTCAGCCGGGGGGGGAGGAGGGCCAGCCGTTCCTCGCTCATGGGTTCAGGGTACGCCCTGGCCGCCCAGGGGTAAAGGGGCCTAGGCCTTCTGCAGCCCGAAGCGCACCCGGCCTTCCTCGTCGCTAAGCTCGGTGAGGAAGCCGGTGGGCTCAGCCTCCAGAAGCGAAAGGGCCAGGGTCTCCTCCTGCAGCCGCCACCCGTGCCGCCTCAGCGCCTCGGCGTAGCGGCCCTCGGCCTCATAGCGGAGGTGGATGCGGTCGGAGACCGCGAGCCCCATCTCCTTGCGGGCCTGCTGCACCAGCCGGATGAGGTCACGGCTCAGCCCCTCGAGCAAAAGCTCCTCGTCGATCCTGACCTCCAGGGCAGCCATGTACCCGTCCTGCTCCTGGGCGGCGAAGCCCTCGGGAGAAAGCGCCTCCAGAAGGACCTCTGAGGGCTCCAGCACGATTCGCTCGTCCCCCAGCTCGAGGCTCAGGCTTCGTCCGGCCTTCACGGTTTTGGCCACCATCCTGCTGTCGAGCTCGGCCAGGGCGGCCCGGATGGCCGGCACCTTCTTGCCGTACTTCTTCCCCAGCACCGGCAGGTTGGGCAAGACCCGGTAAGATAGAAGCTCCTCGCCCAGGGCCAGCACCTCGACCTGCTTGACGTTGAGCTCATCGCCAATCTCACCGGCAAAGTGGCGCAGCCCCGCCAGCTCGGCCTCGCTGGGGGCTGTCACCAGCACCCTGGGCAGGGGCATACGGGTCTTGACCCCGCTGGTGGCCCGGGCGCTCCGGGCCAGCCCCACCACCCGGAGCACCGCCCCCATCTGGGTTAGGAGGGCCTCGTCCACCAGCGCCGCATCGGCCTCCGGCCAGTCCGAGAGGTGCACCGACTCGGGGGCATCGGGGTCCACCGAGCGCACCAGGTTCTGCCACAAAGCCTCGGCCACAAAGGGGGTGAAGGGGGCCGTGAGCTGAGCCAGCGTCGCCAGGGCCTCGTAAAGGGTGGCGTAGGCCGAGGCCTGGTCGGCGGGGTCCTCGTTTTTCCAAAAGCGCCGCCGGTTGCGCCGCACGTACCAGTTGGACAGTTCGTCCACAAAGGCCTCCAGGGCCTTGCCTGCCCCGCGCGCGTCGTAGGCCTCGAGCCTCTCCGTAACCTCTTGAATGAGCTGCTGCAGCCGCGCTACAAGCCAGCGGTCCATCTCGGGCCGGTTCGCGACCGGGGGGCGGTTGCGCAGGTCAGGCCTGTCCAGGTTGGCGTAGAGCACAAAGAAGCTGTACACGTTCCAAAGGGTGCCCAAAAAGCCCCGCTGGGCCTCCTGCACCAGCCGCTCGGAGAAGCGCTTCTGCTCGCCCGGTTCCGAGGCGGTAAACAGGTACCAGCGCACCGCGTCGGCCCCGTACTTGTCGAACATGGGCAGGGGCTCCACCACGTTGCCCTTGCTCTTGGACATCTTGTGGCCCTTCTCGTCCACCAGGTGGCCCAAGCAGATCACGTTCTTGAAGCAGGGCTCGCCGTAGAGCAGGGTGGAGATGGCGTGGAGGGAGTAGAACCAGCCCCGGGTCTGGTCGATGGCCTCGCAGATGTAGTCGGCGGGGAAGTGGCGGCGCCAGCGCTCGAAGTTCTCCTCGGTGCCGGGCAGCGGCCGGCCCTGCTCGTCGAGCAGCAGGTGCCACTGGGCGTAGGGCATGGCCCCCGAGTCGAACCACACATCCAGCACCTCCGGCACCCGGCGGAAGGTTTTGCCGTTCTTGGTGAAGGTGATCTCGTCCACGTAGGGGCGGTGCAGGTCGAGCCCGGAGAGGTCGCGCCCCACCAGGGCCGAGAGCTCGCGCACGCTGCCCACGCAGATGTACTCCGAGCCATCCTCTGCTGCCCAGAAGGGTAGGGGGGTGCCCCAGTAGCGCTCGCGGCTGATGGCCCAGTCCACATTCTCCTTGAGCCAGTTGCCGAAGCGCCCGTGCTTGATGTGGGGCGGAATCCAGTTGATCTTCTCGTTGTTCTCGTAAAGCTCCTGGCGGAAGAGGGAGGTCTTGATGAACCAGCTCGGCTTGGCGAAGTAGAGGATGGGGTCGCCGGTGCGGTCGTGGAAGGGGTAGCGGTGGCGGATCTGGCCGGCGTGGTACAGAAGCCCCCGTTCCCTGAGGGCGCGGATGAGGCCTTTGTCGGCGTCCTTGAAGAACTTGCCCCGCTCCGCGGTGACTTGCATGATGCCGTACTCGTCGGTGCCGAAGAGGAGGGGGGTGTCGTAGCGGCGGGAAATCTCCAGGTCCTCAGCCCCGTAAACCGGCGCCTGGTGCACCACCCCAGAGCCGTCCTGGGTGCTTACGAAATCGGCCAGGGCTACGAAGTGCATCACCGGCCGTCCATCCGGCCGTCTTTCCCCTGGCCGCTGAAGGACGCCCAGCTCGAGCGCGGCCTCGGGGAAGGGCGGGGTATAGGTCCAGCCCTCCATCTCCCTGCCCTTCAGGTGGGCCAGCACCTCCAGCTTTTCCTTATGCAGCGCCTCCACCCGCTCCACCGCCTCGGCGGCCAGAATCAGGTGGCCCGCCGAGGGCGAGCGCACCACCACGTAGTCCAGGTCGGGGTGCACCGCGGCCATGGTGTTGGAGGGCAGGGTCCAGGGGGTGGTGGTCCAGACCAGCAGGGCGAGGCCCTCCAGGGGCAGGCCCCGGGCAGATAGCTTTTCCCGCACCGCCTGGGGGGTGCTGTGGGGGTCTAGCGGGAAGCGCACGTAGACGCTGGGGTCGTCCACCTCCCGGTAACCGTCGGCGATCTCGTTCTGCGAGAGGGTGGTGGAGATGCGGGGGGAGAGCGGCACCACCTTGTAGTCCCGCACGATCATGCCGCGGTCCCACATCCGCTTCAGAAGGTTCCACACCGACTCGATGTACTCGTTGGTGTAGGTGATGTAGGCGTTGTCCAGGTCGAGCCACATCCCCATGCGCTGGGTGAAGTAGTTCCAGTCCTCGATGTTGGCGAAGACCCACTCCTTGCACTGCCGGTTGAACTCGGCGATTTGCTCCGGGGTAAGGGAGCGGCGCCCCAGCACCCCGAGCTTTTTCTCCACCGCGATTTCCACCGGCAGGCCATGGGTGTCCCAGCCTCCCTTGCGCGTGACGTGGTAGCCCCGCATGGTCTTGTAGCGGGGGAAGATGTCCTTGAAGGCCCGGGCCAGCACGTGGTGCATGGCCGGCTGACCGTTGGCCGTGGGCGGGCCCTCGTAGAAGACGAACTCGCCCCGGGGGGCTGGTTTTTGCTCGGACTTGGCGAAGATCTGGTTTTCCTGCCAGAAGCGGAGAACCTCTTCCTCGAGCTTGGGGAAGTTGGGCTCGCCTACGGCTTGAAAGAGCTTTTTCTCCTCGATCATACGCCTTCCCTCAACGAAAAACCGCCCTGCTGAGCAGGTGCGGACGAGAGAATTCCCGCGGTACCACCGCACTTCCCGGGCTTTCCCGGGCCCTCTTTCGCGCTATCTCGGGCGCCCCCGCCGGGTTCTACTCGGTTGCCCTTTCTTCCCGGTTATGCAGGGGGATATTCAGCACCAACGTTGCCGCCCGGCTCGCACCCTCCCGGGCTCGCTGTGTGGGCGTTGGAGCCTACTCGTCCCTGCCCTTTACAGAAGCCACCGAACGTGCTATATTCGGCGTTCGGCAACCTGCATGGTAGCAAGCCGCTAGCCCCCGCGTCAACAACTTGTTTTTCACCCAAGCCCAGCGCTATACTCGGCTGGAAAGCCCAAACACAAGTGGGTCAAAGGAGTGGCAAGGTATGGACCTCTACCTGGATACGGCAGAAGTGAGCGAGATTCGGGAAATCGCCGCCTGGGGCGTTCTTTCAGGGGTGACCACCAACCCCTCGCTAATCGCCAAGGCAGGCCGTCCCCTGGAGCCTACCATCAAAGAGATATGCGCAATTGTGGGCGGCCCTGTCTCCGCCGAGGTGGTCTCCACCCATGCCCCCGAGATGATCGCTGAGGGGCGCCGGCTCGCGGCGATCGACGCCCACGTGGTGGTCAAGCTGCCCACCACCGTCGAGGGCCTCAAGGCCTGCAAAGCCCTTGCCTCGGAGGGCATCCGGGTCAATATGACCCTGGTCTTCTCGGCCAACCAGGCCCTGCTCTGCGCCAAGGCTGGGGCCTGGTGCGTCTCGCCCTTTTTAGGCCGCCTGGACGATATCTCCTGGGAGGGGATGGAGCTCGTCCGGGAGATTGCCGAGATTTACCAGGTGCAGGGGCTTTCCACCCGCATCCTGGCTGCCTCCATCCGTCACCCCCGCCACGTGGCCGAGGTGGCCCGGCTGGGGGCCCATATGGCCACCATGCCCCCCAAGGTCTTCCGCCAGCTTATCCAGCACCCCTTGACCGATGCCGGCCTCGAGGCCTTCCTCAAGGACTGGGCCCGGGCCGGCGCCAACTAGGAGTCGCCAATGCCCAAGAGCACCGCAACCGACGTAAACGCCGAGGCCCAGGTTAGCGTTACCCGTACCGGCAAGAAGATCCGCCGCAAGGCCCAAAGCCAGGTGCCCCTGAGCTATCAGGAGCTTTCCAACCGCATCCTGCCCGAGCTGCACCTCCTGGCCGCGGAGGCCGGCATCCCCAACTACAAGAAGCTCTCCAAGGACGAGCTGGTGATGCTCCTTCTGTCGCGGGAAGCGAGCGAGGAGGGGCTGAGCCTGGCCAGGGGTTACCTGGAGATCAGCCCGGACGGCTATGGGTTTTTGCAGGAGAACCTCTACGACCTCGAGTCCCGCACGGTGATCGTCTCGGCGGGCCTCATCAAGCAGTACCAGCTCCGCACCGGGGACTACGTTGTGGGCAGGGCCCGCCCTGCCCGCGAAAACGAGCGCTATGGCACCTTGATGAAGGTCGAGGCGGTCAACAACCTCGACCCTGAGGCTGCCTCCAAGCGCCCCAAGTTCGACGACCTCATCCCCCAGTTCCCCGACAAGCAGATCATCCTGGAGACCACCCCGGAGGAGGTCTCGACCCGGGTGATCGACCTTCTAGCGCCCATCGGCCGCGGCCAGCGCGGCCTCATTGTGGCCCCGCCCAAGGCCGGCAAGACCACCTTGCTCAAAAAGATTGCCCGGGCGGTGCTCAGAAACGAGCCCGATATCAAGGTCATCGTCCTCCTGATTGACGAGCGCCCCGAAGAGGTCACCGACTTCCGCGAGTCGGTGGAGGGGGCCGAGGTGATCGCCTCAACCTTTGACGAGCCGCCGCAGAACCACATCCGGGTGGCCGAGTTCGTGCACGAAAGGAGCCGCCGCATCGTCGAAGAGGGTGGGCATGTGCTGATTCTGCTCGACTCCATCACCCGCCTGGCCCGGGCCAACAACCTGGTCACGCCCCCCACCGGCCGCACCCTTTCGGGCGGCCTGGACTCGGCGGCGCTGCACTTCCCAAAGCGCTTTTTGGGCGCGGCCCGCAACATCCGGGGTGGGGGCTCCCTCACCATCCTGGCCACCGCCCTGGTCGAGACCGGAAGCCGCATGGACGACGTGATCTTCGAGGAATTCAAGGGTACCGGGAACATGGAGCTGCATCTTTCGCGCAGGCTGGAGGAGCGCCGCATCTTCCCGGCCATCGACATCCTCAAGTCCGGCACCCGCCGCGAGGAGCTGCTTTTGGGGGAGGAGGTGTTGCAGAAGATGTGGCTTCTGCGCAAGGTGCTGGCCGATATGGACCCTGCTGAGGCCATGGAGATGCTGCTTTCGCGGCTTTCCCGCACCAGGAGCAACAAGGAGTTCCTTGCATCCTTGGGGGGGAAGTAGGTATACTCCCTGCGGAAGTCACCGGGAACCTTGGGGTCAGGCCCTGAGCTTCCCGAGGGGGTTTTCATCCCCTGCCGCCTGGGAGGTTAGCTTTGGTCATCGGTGAGCTCTTGGGTAGCGTGCTGGCAACGGGTGTTCTGGGCTTGCCCGGCGCCCTGTTCCAGCCCGGCCTACCTGGAACCAAGATTACCGTGGACGCCCCAGCCCGCAAGGGCTGGGTGCTTTATACCGTTCAGCCTGGCGATACCCTGAGCCAGATTGCCCACCGCTACCGGGTGGATGCGCGGGCCATCATGTACAGCAGCGGCCTGGAGAGCCCCAGCCTGCGCCCGGGCCAGGTGCTGCGCATCCCCCTGGTGGACCAGGCCTCCAGCTCGGTCCGCCTGCCCCCAGGGGTGCAGGCCTACACCGTGCGGCCGGGCGATACCGCCCAGTCCATCGCCCGGCGTTTTGACCTGACCCTTTTGGGTCTGGTCTCGGCCAACCCGGAACTAAAGAGCCTGGACCGGCTCGAGGTGGGCTCCACCCTGTACATCCCCACCGCCGAGCCAGGCCTTATCGTGCGGCTCAGGCCCGGCGAGACGGTGCAGGACCTATCCCGCCGCTATGGCCTCTCCATTACCGCGATTGCCCGGGCCAACCAGCTCAGCTCGCCCACCGAGGTCGGTCCGGGCGACCTGGTGCTTTTGCCCGGCATCCAGGCCCGCACCACCTACGAGCGCCTGCTTCGGATTCAGGAAGCTGAGCGCAAAGCCCGCGAGGAGGAACGCCGCCGGCTGGCCGAGGAGCGCCGGCGGCAGGAGGAGGCCCGCCGGCGCCAGCTGGCCGAGCGGCAGGCCCAGCTCAGGGCCCAAAGCCAGCCCCAGCTCCGCCGGGCCAACGCGGTGGTGGCTGCAGCGGGCTACCGCTGGCCCATGACCAACTTCACCATCACCACCTACTTCGGCCGCCGGGGGGTGTTCCAGCGCTTCCACACCGGCATAGACCTGGCTGCCCCGGTGGGCACCCCCATCTACGCCGCCCGGGCTGGGGTGGTGACGGTGGCCGGTTGGAGCCGCTCGGGCTACGGCCTGCACGTGGTGCTGGACCATGGCGGGGGTCAGGAGACCCTGTACGGCCACATGTCCCGGATTGCGGTTCGCCCTGGGCAGCGGGTGGAGCGGGGCGAGCTAATCGGCTATGTGGGCTCTACCGGCTGGAGCACCGGCCCCCACCTGCACTTCGAGGTACGGGTGGACGGGGTGGCCCGCAACCCGCTGGCCTTCTTGCCCTAGCCGTTTTGCGCTAGGATGTACTCGACGGCCTGGGCAAAGCCGTCCTCCCGCACGTGGGCAGTGACGTGGTGGGCCACCGCTTTCACCTCCTCGGCTGCGTTGCCCATGGCGATGGCCAGGCCGGCCACCCGCAGGGCCTCCAGGTCGTTGTGGCTGTCGCCTACCATGGCTATCTCGTCCATGCCAAGCCCGTAGTAGTTTGCCAGCCAGCGAAGGCCCGTGGCTTTGGAGACGCCTTTTTGGATAGCTCCGGCAATGACCTCGCGGGGGCTTACGTACTCGGCCAGGTCTATCTCTTCAAGCGCAGTGAGTTCAGGCCTGACCGTTTTCCAAAGCCCTAGGTCGCTCACCACGAACCACAGCCGGACCAGCGGTTCTGTAATCTCCTCAAACCGGGCGGAGCGGGCCTCTATGCCGGTAATCTCTACGTGGGCCAAAAGCTCCGGTGGCATCAGCCCCTCCTCGTAGTAGCGCCCGCCCCAGGCCCCCATCAGGTCGAAGGGCAGGCCGTACCGCCGCGCCAGCCCCACCAGCTCGGCTAGGCGGGGCAGAGGGTGGGCGTGAAGGCTTTGCCCCTGGGCGTCGCAGATAGAGGCCCCATCGTTGAAGATGTGGGGTCCGTGGGGCTCCAGCCGCCGAGCCCAGGCCAGCCCGTGCCCCCCGATGGGCCGCCCGGTGCAGACGGCAAACCGGAGGCCCAGGTTGCGGGCTTTGTCTACCGCAGCCCAGGCCGAGGGGGGTACCCCCAGGCTGCGGCCGGCGTAGAAGGTTCCATCCAGGTCGAGGGCGATCAGGCGGATCATCTTAGGTAACTTATTCACGAGCACTCATAATCGTGAAACTTATCACATAGACTCCACCGCTAGGTCCAGCGCCTGAGCCAGGCCGCAGGCTTCAACGGGGGCCACCACCCGGTCGGCCGCTGCCCGGACCCGTGCGGGGGCGTTGCCCATGGCGATGCCCAGCCCGGCTGCCTGGATGAGCTCGAGGTCGTTCTCCCCGTCGCCCACCATGGCCACCTGCTTTAGCTCGAGCCCCATCTGGGCCGCCACCCACTCCGCTGCCTGGCGCTTGGAAACCCCGGCAGCGGTGACCGAACTGAAGCCCACCCCCGGCATGCCCGGGCTGGTGGACTCGTGCAGCTCCACCCCGGGCATGGCCCGGATGGCCTGCCGCACCGGCGGCCAGGCGGCACCGCGCCAGAGGTACTGCACCCGCACCACCGGGCCCGGGGGATGGGCCAGGTCCTCTACGCCGGCCTCGAAGCCCAGCAGGGTCTCGTGGGCCAGGAGGTCGGGGTGGTCGGTTTCGCGGTAAAAGCCGCCCTGGGCGGTGTAGACCTCGAAGGGAATCCCGTGGAGGCGGCTCAGCTCGTGAAGCCGCCGGTAGGCGGCCTCGGGCAGGACCCGGCTCTGGACAATCTTCTCCCCCGAGACCACCACCGCCCCCGACTCGAAGATGTGAAGCCCCTCCGGGTCGAGCCGCCGGGCGTACTCCAGGGCGAAGCCCCGCCCGGGCCGGCCGGTGCATATGCCGAGGTGGAGCCCAGCCGCCCGGGCCCGCGCCGCGGCCTCCCAGGCGCAGGCCGGCACGCCCGCGGGGCCGAGGAGGGTGCCGTCTATATCGATGAGGACCAGTCGGATACCGCCCATACTTCAGTTGGGTTCTCCCATCTCGACAAGGCCGGCCTCGGCCACCACAGCAGAGCCCCCTATGTAGACCGCCAGGATGTTCCCTGCGGGGTCGTAGACCACCCGCACCTCTACCTGGCCAGGGCCACCCACCCGGTGCCCCTGCAGCACGCTCAGCCTGACCTCTCCCTCCCAGCGGGGCACCACCCCGGCCCGGGCCAGCAGGGCTCCCAGGCCCGCGTTGGGCGAGCCGGTGACCGGGTCTTCGGGGATGCCCAGGGCCGGGGCGAAGGTGCGGGCGTAGAAGCGGCGGGGGCCGATGGGGGCGAAGACGTGGACCGTGCTTACCTGGTGAGCCTGCGAGAGCCGGGCCAGCTGGTCCATCTCGGGCTCCAGCGCGTCCACCAGCCCCGGGGCCACCACCGGCATGAAGAGGGTCCAGAGCCCGGTGGAGGCGACGCCGTAGGGCAGCCCCCGGTGCAGGTAGCGCTCGTTGGCCCCCAGGGCCTCGATGAACTCCTGCAGCACCCGCCAGGGAGGTGGGTCGCGGAAACGGGGGGTGGGGCTTTGCACGAAGACCTGGCCCTGGTTTAGCTCCACCGTCAGCAGCTCGCTGATGGTGCGCAGGTGGATTTTCCGGGCCTCCCTGGGGAAGCGGCCCTCCCGGGCCAGGCTGTGGGCAAGGGCCACAGCGGCGTGTCCGCTGAACTCCACCTCGCTGCCCCCAGCGAAAAACCGGGCGCTGAAGCTGTTTTTGTCCCAGTGGGTTACGAAGGCCACCTGGGGCTGGCCGAGCCGCAGGGCCAGGCGCTGCATCTCCTCGGAGGATAGCCCCTGCGCGTCGAGCACCAGCGCCACCCGGTTGCCCCCGCCCACCACCTCGGTGAAGGCATCGGCCAGCAGGTAGGGGACGCGCAGGTTAGCCACGAGGCACCTCGCTCCGCAGCGCCAGCCCCAAGACCTCCAGCTGGGCCTCCTCCACCGGGGCTGGGGCGCCGGTGAGGGGTTCTTTGCCCTCCTTGTTCTTGGGAAAGGCGATGACCTCGCGGATGGACTCCTCGCCTGCCAGGTGGGCCACGAAGCGGTCCAGCCCCCAGGCGATGCCCCCGTGCGGTGGGGCTCCGTAGGCCAGGGCCTCGAGCAGGAAACCAAACTTTTCCCGGGCCTCCTCGGGGCCAATCCCCAGCAGGGCGAAGATGCGCTCCTGCAGCTCGCGCCGGTGGATGCGGATGGAACCCCCGCCGATCTCGCTGCCGTTGAGCACCAGGTCGTAGGCATAGGCCCGCACCCGCCCGGGGTCCGTCTCGAGCAGCGCCAGGTCGTCCAGGTTGGGGCTGGTGAAGGGGTGGTGCATGTAGGTCCACCGGCCTGCCTCCTGGTCCCACTCCAGGAGAGGGAAGTCCACCACCCATAGGAATTTGAAGCCGGGCTCGACCAGGCCAAGCCTTCGCCCCAGCTCGAGCCGCACCGCCCCCAGGCCCTCCGCCGCCCGGCGCCAGGGGCCGGCCACAAAGAGCAGGGTCTGGCCTTCAGCAGCGCCCACCCGCTCCGGCAGGCCTTGCGGTATGAACCGGGCGATTCCGCCCGTAAGCGCCCCCTTCTCGACCCGCGCCCAGGCCAGGCCGGGGGCCCCTTTGGACCTGGCCAGGGCCTCGAGCTCCTCAATCTCCTTGCGCGAGAGCAGGGCCGGGGCCACCAGCAGCTTGACCGTCTCTGCGCCGGCAAAAGCCCGGAACTCACCCCCCCGGAAGAGCTCGGTCACATCCTTTAGCTCCAGGCCGAAGCGCAGGTCGGGCTTATCTGAGCCGTAGCGGTTCATGGCCTCGGCGTAGGAGAGGCGGGGGAAGGGGAGGGGGATCTCCACCCCCAGGGTCTCGCGCAGGATGTAGGCGGCCAGCCGCTCGTTGAGCTCGAGGATGTCCTCCTGCTCCACGAAGGACATCTCCAGGTCGAGCTGGGTGAAGTCGGGCTGGCGGTCGGCGCGCAGGTCTTCGTCGCGAAAACAGCGGGCAATCTGGAAGTAGCGGTCGTAGCCCGAGACCATCAGCATCTGCTTGAAAAGCTGGGGGGACTGGGGCAGAGCGTAGAAATGGCCGGGGGCAAGCCGCGAGGGCACCAGGAAGTCCCGCGCCCCCTCGGGGGTGGAGCGGGTCAGGTAGGGGGTCTCGACGCTGATGAAGCCCTCTGCATCCAGAAAGCGGTATATGGCCGCCACCACCTGGTGGCGCAGGCGCAGGTTCCGGTGCAGCCGCCGGCGGCGCAGGTCCACCACCCGGTGCCTGAGCCGCACCTCCTCGCTTACCTCAGGGTCCGCCTCCCCCCGCCAGGCGGCGTCGATGGGGAAGGGGGGGGTCCTGGCCTCGGCCAGCACCTCGAGCCGCTCGGCCACCACCTCCACCTGGCCGGTGGCAATCCTGGGGTTTACCTGCTCGGCCGGCCGGCGCCGCACCACCCCCTCCACCCTCACCACCCACTCCGAGCGCAGGCGGTCGGCCTCGGCGAAGCAGGGGGCCTCGGGCTGCACGATGATTTGCACGATGCCCTCCCGGTCGCGCAGGTCGATAAAGATAAGACCGCCCAGATCGCGCCTGCGGTTGACCCAGCCCTCCAGCACCACCCGTTGCCCTGCGTGTTGTTCGCGTAGTTGCCCGCAGTAAAGCGTACGGCGCATAGGCTCTAGCATACCTTTTTGTGGGGCGTTCTCAAGGTTAGGCTATTTAGGTTATTTTTTCACGAGCCAGTTTTATTGTGAAAAAAATCACTAAAAGCTGTGAAGCTGAATACAAACCCCCCTCACACGGCATGCTATAAGTCTCACGAGCCTCCGGGCTCAACTTCCTTCGGGGCGGGGTGCAAGTCCCCACCGGCGGTGAACCCCACAGGGGCAGCCCGCGAAGCCCGCCCAAAGGGCGGGCCCGACCCGGTGAGAATCCGGGGCCGACCGTGAAAGTCGGGATGGGAGAAGGAGGGAAATGGCTCGAGTCGCCCGAGCTCGAGACGCCTTAGTGTCCTATACTCCAACCCAACTAGACCGGCTCTACATGCAGAAAGCCCTGGCGCTGGCCGCCCGGGGCCTGGGCCGCACCTCGCCCAACCCACCGGTGGGGTGTGTGCTGGTGCGGGAAGGAAGGGTGGTGGGTGAGGGCTTTCACGCCCAGGCTGGTGGGCCCCACGCCGAGGTGGTGGCGCTGCGCCAGGCGGGTGCGGAGGCCCGGGGGGCCACGGCCTACGTGACCCTCGAGCCCTGCTCCCACCACGGCCGGACGCCGCCCTGCGCCCCGGCGCTCGTGGCGGCAGGGGTGCGCCGGGTGGTGGTGGCGGCCCTCGACCCCAACCCCTTGGTGAACGGGCGGGGTGTGCAAATCCTTCGCCAGGCCGGGCTACAGGTCGAGGTGGGGCTGATGGAAGAGGAGGCGGAGCGGCAGCAGGAGGTCTTCCGCCACTGGATACGCAGCAGGCAGCCCTTCGTGGTCTACAAGTACGCCCTCACCTTAGACGGCCGGACCGCCACCGCCGGAGGGGACGCCCGCTGGATCAGCGCGGAGGAGGCCCGGGCCGAGGTACACCGGCTGCGCGATGAGCTGGATGCGGTGGTGGTGGGGGTGGGCACCGTCGTCAGGGACGACCCCGCCCTCACCTGCCGTCTGGAGGCCCCCGCCGTACCGGGGCGGCCGCCCCGCGACCCGGTCAAGGTGGTCCTGGACAGCCGGGGCCGCACCCCGCCTGCAGCCCGCCTCTTCCAGCCCGGCCCGCGGGGGGAGCCGGCCCGGGTTCTCATCCTGACCACCCCCCAGGCGCCCGAAAGCTGGATGGAGGCCGTGCGCCGCCAGGGGGCCCAGCTCGAGGTCCTCCCCGCCGACCCGCAAGGACGGGTGGACCTGGAGGCCGCACTCGGGCACCTGGCCGAACGCGGCCTGATCGGCCTCTTGCTGGAGGGGGGAGGCGAGCTGGCGGGAAGCTTCTTCGCCGCAGGCCGGATCCACAAAGTGGTGGCCTACCTCGCCCCCAAGCTGGTGGGCGAGGGCCCCGGAGCTCTGGCCGGGGTGCGGCTGGCCCGGATGGACCAGGCGGTGGAGCTCGAGGCGGTGCGCTTCGAGCCGGTGGGCCCCAACCTGCGGGTGGAGGCCTACTGGCCGGGCTGCGCGCCGGGAGGGAGGAGCGCGTGCTGAGCCCCATCCCCGAGCTTCTGGCCGAGCTAAGGGCCGGACGCCCAATCATCCTCCTGGACGACGAGCGGCGGGAGAACGAGGGCGATTTGGTGGTGGCCGCCGAGCACGCCACCCCGGAGGTCATCAACCTGATGATCCGGGAGGGGCGGGGCCTGGTCTGCCTGGCCCTCACCGCCGAGCGGGCCCGGGCGCTGGAGCTCCAGCCCATGGTACCCCAGAACACCGACCCCCACGCCACGGCCTTCACCGTCTCGGTCGACCACGTCTCCTGCGGCACCGGCATCAGCGCCTACGATCGGGCGAAGACAGTGCGGGCCTGCCTGGACCCCGCCACCCGCCCCAGCGACCTGCGCCGGCCCGGCCACATCTTCCCCCTGGTGGCCCGGCCCGGGGGGGTGCTGGAGCGCCCCGGCCACACCGAGGCGGCGGTGGACCTGGCCCGGCTGGCCGGCCTGGAGCCCGCGGGGGTGATCTGCGAGGTGGTGGCCGAGGACGGCCGCATGGCCCGCCGGCCCGAGCTCGAGGCGCTCGCCCGGCGGCTCGGCCTGAAGCTGGGCACCATCCGCGACCTGATCGCCTACCGCTGGCAAAGCGAGCCCCTGGTCGACCTAGAGGTCGAGACCCGTCTGCCCACCCCCTACGCCACCTTCCGCCTTCTGGGCTTCCGCGAGCGGGTGAGCGGCCGGGAGCACCTGGCGTTGGTGCTGGGGGAGGACCTGGCCGACCCCCTGGTGCGGCTGCACAGCGAGTGCCTGACCGGCGATGCCCTGCACTCCCTGCGCTGCGACTGCCGGGCCCAGCTCGAGGCCGCCATGCGGCTCATCGCCCAGGAAGGGCAGGGCATCATCCTGTATATGCGCCAGGAGGGGCGGGGGATTGGCCTTTTGAACAAGCTCAGGGCCTACGCCCTGCAGGACCAGGGGCTCGACACGGTGGAGGCCAACGAGCGCCTGGGCTTTCCAGCCGACGCCCGGGAGTACCACGCGGCCGTCCAGATCCTGCGCCACCTGGGGATTGGCCGGCTCCGCCTGCTGAGCAACAACCCCCACAAGGCTGAGGCCCTGCGGGCTGCAGGCCTCGAGGTGAGGCGCCTGCCCCTCCAGGTGGGGCAGACCCCCCACAACCAGGCCTACCTGACGGCCAAGCGCGCCAAGCTGGGCCACTTCCTAGGAGAACTCCATGCCGTTGAAAACGCACCGCGCTAACCTGATCGGGACGGGCCTCAGGTTCGCCCTGGTGGTCTCGCGCTGGAACCACCTGGTCACGGAAAGACTCCTCCACGGGGCGGTGGAAGCGCTAGTAGCCCACGGGGTGGCCGAGGACGACCTCGAGGCCGCCTGGGTACCCGGCTCGTTCGAGCTGCCCCTCGCAGCCCGCCGAATGGCCCAAAGCGCCCGGTTCGACGCTGTGGTCGCCCTGGGCTGCCTAATCCGCGGGGCCACCGACCACTACCACTTCATCGCCGGCAGCGTCACCAGCGCCCTGCAGCACGCCATGCTGGAGACCGGCGTGCCCATCGCCTTCGGTGTCCTGACCACCGACACCCTGGAGCAGGCCCTGGAGCGCGCGGGCAGCAAGGCCGGCAACAAGGGGGCCGAGGCTGCCCTGGCAGCTTTGGAGATGGCCCAGCTCCTGAAGCGGCTCTAGGGCCCCTCGAAGAGGCTGTGGAGCTGCAGGGGTTCCAGCTCCTTTTGCTCCCCGCTTTCCAGGTGTTTCAGGGTAACCACGCCCCTGGCGCGCTCGGCCTCGCCCAGGAAGCCCACGTACCGGGCCCCCTTCCTGAGGGCCTCCTCCAGGGCCTTGCGGGGGCTTTTGGGGCTGTAGCCGATCTCCACCCGCACCTTGGGCCTGAGCTGTTCGGCCAGGACCAAAGCCTCGATCCGGCCGGCCTCGTCCAGAGGGGCCAGGTATAGGGCGGGGGAGGGGTCGGCGGGGATGGCCACCCCCTCCTGCTCCAGGGCGATCGCCACCCGCTCGATGCCGATACCGAAGCCCACCCCGGGCACCCTGGGCCCCCCCAGCATCTCCGAAAGGCCATCGTAGCGCCCCCCGCCGCCCAGCGCCGACTTGGCCCCAATCCGGGCGTGGTGGACCTCCCAGGCGGTGCGCACGTAGTAGTCGAGACCGCGCACCAGGGTGGGGTCCACGCTGTAGCTTATTCCCAGCTGGTCGAGGTAACGGCAGACCTGCTGGTGGAAGGCCCGGGCCTCCGGGCCCAGGAACTCCAGCATGGGCCTCACCTCGAGCTCGGCCAAAACGGCCTGGTCGCCCTCGTCCTTGGAGTCCAGAATGCGCATGGGGTTGGCCTCCAGGCGCGCCCTCGAGTCCTCCGAGAGCCTTTCGGCATGGGGCCGGAGGAGCTCCCGCAGGTACTGGTTGTAGCGGCTCCGGTCCTCCGGGTCGCCCACCGAGCCCAGCTTCACCTCGAGGTGCTTCAGCCCCAGGGTCTTGTAGATGCGCACCATCAGGGCGATGGCCTCCGCGTCCAGCAGGGGGTCGGAGAGCCCCAGGGCCTCGTAGTCGATCTGGTGGAACTGCTTGTAGCGGCCCTTCTGCTGGCGCTCTCCGCGGAAGATAGGGCCCCAGGTGAAAAGCCGCACCGGCTGGGGCCAGACCTTCATACCGTGCTGGTTGTAGGCCCGCACGATGGCCGCGGTGGGCTCGGGACGCAGGGCCAGCGTCCGGCCGCCGCGGTCTTCCAGCACGTACATCTCCTTCTTGACCACGATGTCCGAGCTGGGCCCCACCCCTTTCTCGAAGACCTCGAGGTACTCGAAGATGGGGGTGTGAATCATCTCCGCCCCGGCCCCCCGCAGCACCTCCTCGGCGGTCTCCACGATGTAGCGGAAGACCGGCTCACGAAAAGGAAACTCCCTGGCCCGGGCAAAGATATCGTTGGTTCCGGGAACCGCGCGCAGCATGAGCCCTATTCTATCGGGCGTGGGGGCTTGCCGGGTTCAGCGAAAAAAATCTTTCTCCTTGCGCACGTAGGTGAGATAGGGGGGGAGAGGACGCTCAGGGGGCGTGCGAGATTCTCCCGGCCCCTCCTCCTGAGGAGCGGGGGTCCCTTCGGGGGCCTCCCGTAGCGCTTCCTCCTTCACCAGCTCCGCCAAGCGCTTGCGCTTCACGCCTCCCTCCTTTCGGGGATTCTTTCCAGTTCCCGGAGGAGTTCCTCCGCCACCCGGCGGTAGTCCGCCTCTGCCTCCCGGGCGTTGGGGCCGCGCCAACGGGTGATGGGCTTTCCGTCTAAGGCGGCCCGCTCGTGGGCCTTGTAGGCCCGCACGAAAGCATGGAAGGCGGGGACACCGGCCTCCATGAGGGCGGTCTGGGCCTCGAGGGCCTCTCCCAGGCTCCGTGGATCCACCCGGGTTAGGAGGACCCGGTGGGCCACCCTGAGAGGGCGGACGGCCTGCCGTACCGTCTCCACCAGGGCCTCGAGGTCCAAGGGGGCGGGAGGCGTGGGCAGAACAGCGTAGTCCGAGGCCTTGAGCACCGCCTCCAGGGCCTCGGAGCGAAGGGCGGGGGGCGTGTCCACCACCACGGCTTCGTAGCCCTTTACCTTCCTGAGGCGGAGGAGGAGGGCGGGGTCCGTTTCCTGGGCCAGGTCAAAGGGCATCTCCCCCCGCCCCGCCCACCAGGAGGCGGAGCCCTGGGGATCGGCGTCTACTAGGAGGACGGGAGCCCCTTCCGCCAAGATGGCGGCGAGGTTGATGGCAGTGGTGGTCTTCCCCACCCCACCTTTACCGTTCACCACGGCCGCCCATCCGGGCGGCAACCTCTTGCAGAGGGAAGGGTGTCGGCTACAAACTCACCCGCACGTCCTTGCTGCCGGCATCGCCATACTCCCCCACCCGCAGCACCAGGGCCTTGACCTCGGTGCCCTTGGGCACAGAAAACACTACCGCAAAGTTCAGGGCCGCCCCCGGCAAGAGGGTAAAGCCCCCACCCGTGTTGGTCCCGGCGGGGCTGTCGTAGGCGATGGGCGGAAACGAGCGGCCATCGGCCCCGGCCAGGGCGGTGTTGCCGGGGTTGTTCACGCTCAGCGGGGGGGCCACCGTGCCCGACTGCTTGGCGTTCTTGAGCACCCCGGTGACCACCACCAGTTCTTCCTCAGGGTTGCGGGGCTGGATGGCCAGGCTGTTCTTGTCAAAGCGGGTGGTGTAGCTCTGCATCCGCTCCACCTTCTGCACCTGCACCCTGAAGAGCCCGGTGAGGATCTGGTCCCCCACCTTGCCCTGGAACTGCCCGGTCAGCTGGTTGGCCCCGCCCGCAGCGCGTATCTCGTAGCCGCCCTGCACCTTGACCACCGTCTGGCCCAGGGCCTTGGCCACGTCGGCCACCGGCACGTAGGCGGTGCCCTGTACCACGATCACCCGCGTGGAGGCCACCTGCCCGTTCAGGATGAGCCGCTGGGCGCTCTGGGCCAGAGCCAAGAGCAGGAGGCCCAGCACCAGTACCAGGACTGTTTTCCAAAGCCGATGCATGTTTTCCTCCTACTTGAACTTCTGTACCCGCTCAATGACGGCCAGGGCCCACTTGCGGTAGCCCTCGAGGTCCATGCTGCTGGAGGTGAGCAAGAAAGCATACTCGCGGTAGCGGAAGGCCAGGCTGAAGACTGGCTGGCTCTGGTCGCCGCGAGAGAGCCCGGCCTCGTCCCCCACCTTCAGACCCACCCAGCTGGGGGCTCCCTTGCGGATTTCCCCCAGCCAGTGCTGGGCCCCCTGGGGGCTGCTGCGGAAGTACTGCAGCTGGGTGACCCCACCGGAGGACAGGTTCTGAATGCAGTAGGACATGGGCTGTACCGAGCCGATGGCTTGCGCCATAGCCTGGGCCACGGCCTGGCCGCCGCTGCCGCTCAGGGGCTTGCCATCCTGCAAAAGGCCTTCCTTGCTCATCACAAAGCCCAAGGAGCCCAGGGCGTTGGGGGTGTTGTCGGCGTTAAAAATGCCCATCAGGTAGCAGGGGTGGGGGTCTTTCTGGGCCAGGGCAAAGCCAGGTAACAAAGCTATGAATCAGAATCTGCGCGTAATGGTTCTCCCTTACCTACGCCATACCAACTATATCGCGTTTTCTACCAATGCGACGCACACGCGTCGTGCAGCAAAAACCGCCGCACTATTTGTGGGAACCGCTCTAGCGGGCCTTTGCTCTCACCAGAGCCGGCTTACCCCAAACCGGTCAAAAACCTCATCCTTGCTCAACAGGGTAAGTTGCTCGACCTGGGCCTGCGCCGCTAGGGCCCTATCGAAAGGGTCTTTGTGCTCCTGGTCATAGCGACTTGCCTGCAGGGCATGGACGCTCGAAAAAGGGAGTTCCAAAAAGCCATAGACTTGTAAGCTGCTGTGATATTCCTCCAGCAAATTCCTGGCCGAGGGCAGCCTGCCCAGTTTCCACTTGATGGCCAGCTCCCAGGCTGTTATGGAGCTGACATAAACCTCATGGCTGCGGTTTCTGACAAGGGCCAGTACCCGCGCGGAAAGCAGGGCTTTGGCAGTGTCGTACCACAGGAGGGTATGCGTATCGAGCAGGAATCGCATTGCGATTGTTTGTGGGCCTTGCTAGCGAAGCCACTCTGCCAGCTCATCTTCGCCCAGGGGCTTCAAGGATTCTTCAATCTCGGCATCGCTCAGCTTGTGGGGGTGGAGTTCCACCGGGCGCTGACCCTTCTGACCCTCGATGGGTACCAGCCGGAGCAGGGGTTTGCCGTGCTTGGAGATAATCACCTCCTCGCCCCGCAGGGCTTTTTCGACCAACTGGGAAAACCGGGTCTTGGCTTCGTGGATGTTGACCTTCACATTTCCTCCAAATCTAGTCCACCTTAGCAAAAACAGACTAGATTTTCAAATCGGAGGGTGCGCTCCGGGCCAGCTCCGTTGGCTATAGTTTGGATAAGTGTAGTGGGGGGCTCGAATACCGCTACTCGAGTTCATTCACGACGCCAAGATTCAAATACTGCTGGATCGCATTCCCGCCGCCGGAGATGCGGATGTCCTTGCCACCGGCTGCTTCGCGCGCCAGCGCGAGCGCCCGCTGGGCTCCCTCGTTTGAAATAACATCGTTTGCCGCCGAGGTCATAGAAAATAGTCCACAGATTTAGCGTAGAGATCCGATACGTCGACAGGGCTACGCCACCACCGTTGACGAGCTCGATTATGGTGTGACCGCCCTAGCATTTCCGATTCGGGCCCCCGATGGCACCACCATTGCGGCGCTCAATACCTCGGGGTACACCGGGCTGGCAACGCTCGAACGGCTTGTAGCTAAGCGCCTTCCAGAGCTTCGCTCCGCAGCTCATCGCATAACCCTAAGTCGGAACCCGGTCATCTACTCTATGCTGGCTCCCTAGGATTACTTAACCCTCTTTTTATCCTCGTACATCCGCGCATCGGCCAGGGCCAAAAGCGCCTCAGCGCTATCAGCCTCGGCGGGGAAGGTAGCCCGCCCGACGTTGACCAAAAGGCAAATCCCCTCCAAACAGACCCGCGAGACCGCCTCGCTCAAGCGGCTGGCCGCTGCCTGGGCCCCCTCGGCATCGGTCTGGGGCAGAAGCACCACGAACTCGTCCCCCCCCCAGCGGAAGACCAGGTCCGCACCCCGCTGGCTTTGCCGCAGCGCCCGTGCTACCGCCACCAGGGCCCTGTCGCCCATGGCGTGGCCGAGGCGGTCATTGATGGGCTTGAAGTTGCGCAGGTCAAGCACCAGCAAGGAAAGAGGATAGCAATAGCGGCGGGCCCGCTCGACTTCCTCGACCAGACGCTGCTCAAAGGCTCGGCGGTTGTAAAGCCCGGTGAGCTCGTCGGTAAGGGCGGCCTCCTCCAAGGCCTGCCGGTTTTTCAGCTCGTGCACCAGGGAGGCGATGGGGGTAGCGAAGAGCTGAGCGGTGGCAAGAGAGTCCTCGGCGAAGGCCTCAGGGTCCTCCAGGCTGTCCAGGTTCAGGTAGGCCAGCACCCGGCCCTGGTGGCTCACCGGCAAGCAGAGGTTGGCCCGGGAGCCCTCCACCCGGATGCGGGGGGAGTCCGGGCTGCTCTGGACATGCCCGTACCACGCCTGCATCTCCTCCTCGCTTTGCGTCTTTGTGCAGTCCCAGACTGGCCCAAGGACCGCCCGGCAGACGTACACCCCCTTTTCCCGTACCCAGAGGCTGCCGGCCTCGCTGCCGGGCACCAGCTCGATGGCGGCCTCGAGGATGTGCTGGTAGACCTCCCCGGAGGGGTAGGTCCAGGCCTCGGTGAGAAGCCGGTTGATGCGCTGGTGCACTTCTTCCAGCAAAGCCCGCTCCAGCGCCGAGCTCAAAAGCCGCTCCACGCCCAAAAGAATCTCCTTCCGGCTGCGCGTCCAGGGCATCCGGGTCCGGCTCCCCAGGACCAGCACCACCCGGCCCTTCATGGCATCGCGGGTGTGCACCGGGTAGGCCGCCAGGCTCTTGAAACCCGCCTTGGTGAGCTCGGGTATCGCCTCCGGCAGCTCGTCGTAGCGCTCGGTGAATTGAGGCATGCCGCTGTGGTAGGCCTGCCAGGCCAGGCCCCGGCGATAGGTGAGCTGACGGGCCAGGGGCTCCAGGCCAGCCCTCAGCTCCAGGGGAAGCTGCCAGGCCAGGCCCTGGAGGTAGCCCTGGCGGTACTGCAGGACCGCACCCGCCTCCATCCCCAGCGCGGGGAGCAGGTGGCGGAGCACCCTTTCGGCCACCTCTCGTTTGTCGCCGGCGCTGGCTAAATCGTCGGCCACGGCGAGCAAAAGTCGGCGCAGCTCGAGGTTGTAGAGGTGCTCGAGCTGGTAGCCGATGGCCCGGGCCAGGCGGGAGGTGAGCTCGAGCTCCTCTTTCTGCCAGGGGGTATCCCGCACGAGCTGCAAAACCGCCACTACCTCGTCGCGCATACGCAGGGGCAGCGCTACTTCGTAATGTTCCCAATGCCGGGAAGGAGCCTGGGTTGTCCAGACAACCCTGTGTTCCCTCACGGCCTGCCCCACCAGCGGGCTGGTCTCAGCCCCTTCAGCCAGCGGTCTGAGCTGCCCGTCTCCAGCAGGTACCCAGACGTGCGAGCGGGTATTTTGCAAAAGATTGGAGAGCATTAGGGGCAGCTCGAGCAAAAGCTGCTGCCGGTTGAAAAAGCGGGGCACCACCTCCATCCCCTGCAGAAACACGTCCTGTACCTGGGCTAGCTGCTTGGCCCGGCGGTGGGCCCGGCGGAGGCTGGCGCCCACCTGGTCGGCCAGGTAGGCCGAGAGCAGAAGTATCGCCCCCATGACCAGGTGCTCCTGCAAGCTGGCCTGAAAGATGTAAATCACCCCCACCGAAAAAAGGGCCACTGCCAGGCCCACGCCCATTCCGCGCAGGCTGGCCACCGTGGCGGTGAATATCATCAACCAGGGCAGGGCATAAATTCCCGCCAACCCAAGCGCATAGGCCGCCGCTGTGGCGGCCAAGGAGAGCGCCAGGATGAGGGGATAGGGTAGGGTCATAGCGGCAGCTGTGCCACCACTTTAGCAAATTAAGCTGATGGGGCCCAGCAAACCAGACGTCAAAAATGAACTCGAGTACACGTAACGCGGGCGGTGACGGCTGCAGGCGGATTTTTCCTGTCCTTCGTTAGCATTCTCTCATGAGACTTTTCGCCCAAGCTGTTTTTCTCGCAACGCTCTTTGCCTGGGCGCTTCCCAGCGACCTTTCCAAGGACCACTGGGCGTTCCAAGCCGTGCAGGAAGTAACCGCGCGGGGCTGGCTGCAGGGGTACCCTGATGGCAGATTCCGCGGCGAAGTGGCGCTCGACCGCTACCAGTTGGCCACCATTCTGGCCCGGGTACTGGCTGACAGCCCCCTGCCGGTGCGGGAGGCCGAGGTCCGTTTCAAAGATGTGGTGCCGAACCACTGGGCCCTGCCGGGTATCCGGCGGATGGTGGGGGAGGGTCTGGTCGAGGGCTTTCCCGACCAGACCTACCGGGGCAGCACCCCCCTCACGCGCTACCAGCTTGCGACCGTGCTGGACAAACTGTGCGCCCGGTTAGGGCTCGCCGCCCCGGCGCGCGCCCTGCGCCCGGACGACCTGCCCCCAGGGCACTGGGCCGAGGCCGCGGTGCTGCGGGTAATTGCGCTAGAGATACTGCCTTTGGGCTCGGACGGCCTTTTCCGGGGCAACGAACCGGTCAACCGCTACCAGATGGCCCGGGCCCTCTGGCGGCTAAGCCAGCTTTTCCCAGCTAGAACTGCCTTGCCCAGCCAGCCCCAGCCAGCCCCGCCGGCAGCTTCAGGAGCCCTTCCTCTCCAGGCTCCGCCCAGCCAGCCTGCCCCTCCTCCCCAGACCCCTACCCTCCAGGTTGCAAGCGTGGAGAACAAAAACGTATCCGAGAGAACCCTCCTGGGCCAGATCAGCGCGGTTCCCCTGCCGGAAGGCTGGGCCGAGGCCACCCTCGAGCAAAGCCTGGTGCACCTGGGCCAGGCCCAAAGGCACGGCCGGGTCTGGGCTACCCTCAAGCATGGCGACCAGCGGGCCATAGCCCTGCTCAGGCTGGACGAGAACCCGGGCCTGGAGGCTTTTTACCCCCTGGGCGAGGCTGTGGCCGCGGCCAGCGAGGGCTGGGCCTGGGTTGAGGGAGGCCGGCAGCTTCTTTTCCTGGACGCAAGAAGTGGGAGAACACGCCTATACGGTCCCATCGGGCAAAGCGGGGCCCGCGAAGCCCTACCCCCGGTGTTCGCCGCAGGGGTACAGGAAGGGGTTCTTGGCGGGGTGGCCCTGGACGAAAGCCGCAACTACCTGGCCCTCATCAACGGACGCCCCCTGTGTCTACCGAACTGCGAGGCGGCCTCGAGCTCGAGGGTGCTGCGGCTGGTGCTCTTGGGTCTCAACCCGGATGGCCTTTTCGCTGAGTACGCCTACCTGCTGGATGACCCCAAGAACCGGGTGGTGGGGCTGGCCTGGCCCAAACCCCGCTTTCTTATGGTGCACGAGCACGATGGCAGAAGAAGCCGCATCTACAGCGTGGACCTGAACCAGGCCGACGACCTGGCCTTCACCGAGTGGGACAGTCCGGAAGCCGGCTTAGAGCAAAGACCCCTGGTCAGGCCGCTGCCCAAAAAGCTTCTGCTGGAAATAGAGCTGGAGCGGCCCAGCGGCCTAGCCCTGCTCGGCCCCGGCGAGCTGGTGGTGGCCCAGGGGGGGCTTCTGCGGCTGAGACTGCAGAGCCCCCTTTGGTAGGGAATCGCGGTGCGGGTCCGACCCGATGAACTGGTGGGGTGAGCGGCTTCAGGCCTGGCTCAGGCGGTTCGAACGGCAGGCCTATTCCCCTTCCTCATCCAGCCGGTCCATTACGCGGAAGAGCCCTTCCAGGTCCATCTTGGCGTAGATGGCCGAGGTGCTCGGGCTGGCATGCCCCAGGAGGCGCGCGGTCGCGTGAAGGTCCCTCGAGGTCCGGTAAAACCTGGTGCCCGCGGTGTGCCGGAGCATATGCAGACCGGAGTAGCGGCTGGGCAGGCCGATGGCCTGGTAGTGCTGGGTGATTCGCCACCAGAGGCCGTTCGCGGAGAGGCGCTTGCCCAGCCGACCGTTTTTGAGGCTGCGCAAAAGCAGGTGCGGTTCGCCCGCCGGGGCCAGCGCCCGCCGCAGCCTCAGCCAGGCCTCGAGGTCCGGCAGCAAGGAGCGGGGGAGGGGCACGCTGCGCTGCTTGCCGCCCTTACCCCGCACCACCAGCAGGCGCTCTTCCAGCAGCACGTCCTCCACCCTCAAACCCACCAGCTCGGCCACCCGCAGCCCGCACTCCCCGGCCAGCCGCACCGCCAGCCGGTCGCGAACACTGGCCGGGTCGTCCTTCTGCTCGAGGTAGCCCAGGAGTCTTCTGTACCAGGGCAACGGTAGAGCGGGCCGCTTCTCCTCGGGCGGGGTGGGGTCGCGGGGGGCCGGGGGACTGCTCGGCGCCACCAGCACGCCCGCCCACTCCAATGCGCGGTAGAACTGCCGCACGCCCACCAGCCGCAGGGCGATGCTCCCCGGGCTGAGCGGTTCGTGGGGCTCGAGGTGGGAGCCCTGGGTCTGGAGGCTGGCCACGTAGCGGGCCAGGGTGTCGCGGCTGGATTTCTGAATGGGCTCACGAGGGGCCGGGGACTCGGGCGGCCACCACCAGGCCAGGAAGTCCCGCAGGGCCAGGCGGTAGTTCTTCAGGGTGCGGGGGCTCAAAGCGGCCTGCTTGCGGCTGTAGTTGATGAGGTATGCCTCCAGCAGCCCAAGCAGCGCTGCCTCGTTCCGCTCCTGCAGGGCTCGGATGGCCTCCAGACGGCGGCGGGTAGGTTCCTGCCAGTGGGTTTTGAGGACTAGCTTCACTGAAGACTATTATACTAGTCCTGAGTCATAAGCCGCATCCCCCGGCTGCACAGCAGGCCGTCGGCCACGGCCTGCATCTGCAGCCGCAGGCCCTCCATGTCCCGCGCCACGCTGCTCTGGCTCGGGGCCTCGCCGCCGCCGTCGCCGAAAGCGAAGCGGCCGCTCCCCCCGGCTATGAGGCCGCGCAGGGCCTCCCGCAGCTCCCCGCTGAGGAGCAGCAACAGCTCGTTGTGCTGCCCGTCCAGGTTGACCCTGGCCAGAGCCGCCTCCGCTTCGAGCCGGCTCTGGTCGGCCTCCTGGGCCATCCGCACCGCCATCAGGGCCGCCGCCAGCCCCACCGTGAGCGCCAGGCCCAAAGCCATGAGCAGAGCGTATCCTCCGTTCCTCAACCCAACCACCTCCACAGCAGCCAGAGAAGCGCCGCCAGCAGAAGGGCCCGGTAGAGCCAGAGTTCCCGGAGCGCCGCCGGCCGGGCCCTTGCCGTGGTCTCCACCACCAGGTCCCGCAGCGCCACCCCGAGCAGGCTCGGGGTCTCCAGCCGCCAGTCGGCCGCAGCGGCCAGCAGGGTGCGGTCCTTTGCGTGGCCCAGGGCGGCGATCAGGGGGGTCTTGAGCTTGAGGGCGGCCTCCACCAGCCGCGGGTGGTCGAGGACCTCGAGGCCGCTCCCCCCGCCCCGAACGACGGCTATGGCCTCGTAGCCCCGCCCATCGGCCGCCTCGAGGAAGCCGGCCAGGGCCTCGGGGGTGAAGCTCACCCGCTCCTCTCTTATCTCGAAGGCCCGCCGGTAACCCCCCAGGGCCTTCTCCACGTCCTGGTCCACGATGCCCTCGCGGGCATAGACGAAGAGCAGCCGGGGCTTCCGCCCGCTCAAAAGAGCCCGCCGCAGCAGAGCGGGCACGTCCCGCCGCTCCTTTTGGGCAATCCGCTCCAGAAGCTGCTGCCGGGGGTCGACCGCCAAAGCGGCCTCGCTGGAGAGGACCTCGCTGAGCTGCAGAACGGGTTCGATGCGAGAGTCCTTCAGGCTGTAGTCCAGGTAGCCGCGCACCACCACCACGTAGCCGTCCTCCTGGGGCAGCCGGCCGTCCAGGGCCGGCGGGGCGAGCAGGGTCAGCACATCCCCCTCCTCCCCCACCAGGCGGTGGTAGAAGCCGTTTCGGTAGGCCCGGTTGGAGCGCCGCAGCCGGCCGCGGACCACCAGCACCTTCCGGCTGAAGCCGTCCCGCAGGGTGCGCAGCACCTCCCCCGGGTAGAGGACCGGGATGTTGGAGACAGGCTCCTTCATTTTTTTCTCCGCCAGAAGTGCGCCGCCAGCTCTATCAACAAAAGCCCGAGAAGGCCGAGCCCCACCCCCAGCGGCAGCACCACCGAGTTCGTGGTGACCTCCTCCAGGCGGGCCGCCACCATGACCAGCCCGGCGGCAACGAACAGGTGGCCCAGCACGATTCCACCCGAGAAGGCCCAGGCCCTGAGGTCCCTGAGGGCGCCGGACCCGGCCCAGGCGTTGAGGGCCAGCAGCGCCGCCAGCCACAGCAGGGTGGTGGGCAGGCCCTGCCACAGGATGGCCGGCAGCCAGAAGGGGATGGAAAAAGCCAGGGCCGCGAGGGCCCGGCGCCACTCGAAGCGCCCCACCATCCACATCACCGCCACCGGGGCCAGCAGCGAGCCCGAGGGAAAGCCCAGCAGGAGGTAGCGCCAGACGTACATACCCGCATTGTAGGCGAGCCGCGCCTTCTCCTCTGGCCAGATGAGAATCCCGGCGGGGCGCTACCCTGGTGGGATGGGCTGAGCGGGTAGCCTTACACCCATACGCCCGGCATGGGTGTAAGAAAGCCCGGGCCGGGCCTTAATCCAGGGCCCGGTACTTCCTCAGGCTGACCGTGGCGGCCTCGGCCAGCAGGAAGGACGTCAGCAGCAGCCCCCCCGCCAGCCAGGGGGTCAGCGGGTCCTTGAGCGGGGTGAGGAGCAGAAAGCCCAGCAGCAGCCCCGTCCAGGCCCCGAGCTGGCCGAAGACCAGCGTCAGGCTGGCCGTCCACACCCCCGGCCAGAAGCGGCCCAGCCAGGCCTGCACCACCGCCAGCGCCGCCAGCCACAGCAGGCCGGTGGCGACGGAGGGCTTCCACAAAGCCAGGGCCCACGGCAGCAGCTGAAGCGCCACCGCCAGGCCCACCCGTCCCCCCTCCCAGCGCCCCCGGGCCAGGGCAAAGCCCGCCGGGGCCAGCAGGCCCAGGCTGAGCAAACTCAACAGCAGGTAGACCATGCGCTACCGCTGCCAGGGAGGCACCCCGCCCTCCCAGGAGAAGGGGTCGTAGCGGCGGTTCTCCGGGCTCAGGAGGTCGTAGGGCAGCCGCTCGGTGTAGGGCATCTCCACCCACTTCCACTCGGTCTGGCCGCAGACAGCCCGTCCATCCGGCCCCTCCCGCACCTCCACCAGCCCCCAGACGATGTAGGACCAGCGGTAATTTCTGCCCGTCTCGGGGAAATTATTGCCCGTCTGGAGGAAGACCACCCTGTACGGCTCATCCCGGGGGGAGAGGGCAAAGGTCAGGTCGGGCGAGGTGTTGGTGCCGAAGAGGAAGCGGCCGTCCACGAACACCCGTATCCAGGCCAGGCCGTTGGCCCCCACCGCCACGTAGGCCGCCGGCGGGGCCGGGGGAGCGGGCGTGCTGAAGTTGTCCGAGCGCTCCCGGCTGTTCATCGGCCTGCCCAGGAACCAGGGCGCCCCCGCCTGCAGGCAGTAGGGGCCGTGGACATTGACGAAGTAGCCCCTGCGTACCGCGTCCAGTTTGGGCCGGCCATCCGGGTCCAGCCGGTTGCTCATGAAGACCCTCCCCACCGGCTCGCGGTAGATGGTGGCCGGGGTGAAGGCCACGCGGTAGGCGCCGTCCGGCCGGAAGGTGGCCTGCAGGGTGCGCCGCGCCACCCACCAGTCCTCCGCCGGGTCGGCGGTGCGCTTGAAGTAGAAGTAGATGTTGACGCCGGGCCACAAATAGGAGCACCCCACCCCCGTCCAGCCCTCCCCGGTGTGGCTGTAGCCCCGAAACAAAACGTCGCTCTTCATCTCGTCGATCTCCCCCACCGACCAGGCGTAGTAGCCCGGCTCCTGCCCGGTGGTGTGCAGGAGGAAGTCCATCGCTCTACCGCTCGCCAGGCAGTCCCGCGCAGGGTCGAACAGGGGGCTCTCGTCCCGGATGAGGATGCCGAAGTCCGCGGGCGGCCTCTCGGCAGGCGGGGTGGCGTCCCGGCGTAGCTGGTCGCACCCCAGCAGGGAAGGGGCCAGCAGCAAAAGCAGGGTGAGGTAGCGCATCACGGTCCTCATTCTAGCCGACCCCATACCCCGCTACCGGACAGGATGAGAAGCGCTAGGGCTCGAAGGGCCAGCTCGGAGGGGGGTTATCAGACCCGCCCGAACCAGAGCCGGACCCACCCGAGCCGGAGTCCGAGCCGCCCGAACCACCCCCGGAGCCCCAGTCAGAGCCCCCGGAGCCCCAGTCCGAACCTCCGGAGCCCCAGTCCGAACCCCCGGAGCCCCAGTCGGAGCCGCCCGAGCCACCCCCGGAGCCCGAGCCCCAATCGGAGCTGCCCGAGCCGGAGTCGGACCCACCCGAGCCCGAGCCCGAGCCGCCGACCACCTCGACCAGGTTGCCGTTGTTGTCGTAGACGTACATGGTGCCGTCGGGGGTGACCACCACCGTGCCGTTTTCATCCCGGTAGGTGACGGTGCCGTCCGGGTAGATGGTCTGCGAGCTGCCGTCGCTGTAGGTAAAGGTCTGGGTGCCGGTGCTGGCGTCGTGACGACTCCCCGTTCTTCAGAACGGGGCTTCTCGGTTCACGCGGAAGCGGCTACCCGCTGTCCATCCCCGAGGGCTCCGTCCAAGCCCAACGCCAGAATAACCTTTGCGGCAGCCACGTCCC